>CAYTID010000094.1:0-8405 GCA_964437735.1 uncultured Ignavibacteriaceae bacterium
ATATCTGTTGCTCAATAATTTTGTGCGTAGGTATGCATCTGCCATTTTATGACAAATGTTCACGAGATCATTTATCTCGGTATTTGATGGAAACCCGTAAACAAACGACTGAATTAAGTTGCGAAAGTTTTTCTGTAACTCTACACTTAACATGTACCCCGTACCAAAAATTATTTAAATTTTAATACCGTTCCAGATATTTATCCAATTCCCACTGTGTAACCTGTAATCGAAACTCATCCCATTCTTTCATTTTGCCGATAAGATATTTTTTGAAAGTATGTTCACCCAAGGTTTGTCGAACAATATCGCTCTTTTCCATCTCATTGATTGCTTCTTCTAAAGAGAAAGGAAGTGTGTCGATTTTCAATTCAGATAATTTTTCTTCATTAAAATGATAAACGTCTTCCTCGACAGCCGGAGGGGGAGTAAGATTGTTTTTGATACCATCCAGCCCTGCTTTTAACATAACTGCAAAAGCAAGATATACATTGCTTGCCGGGTCGGGGCAGCGAAGTTCAATACGGGTAGATTTATTTTTTCCCGCCGAGTACTGAGGTACCCGTATCAGAGCCGATCTGTTTGTACGCGCCCAGCAAACATAAACCGGAGCTTCATAGCCGGGAACCAAACGTTTGTAGGAATTTACTGTCGGTGACAACACTGCCGATAATCCCTTTATGTGTTTTATTATACCGGCAATATAATTATAAGCCGTTTTTGATAATTTATATTTGTCATTCACATCGTAAAAAACATTATTACCAGTTTTTATATCAAAGAAACTTTGATGAACATGCATACCTGAACCAGCCATTCCCATTATTGGTTTGGGCATGAATGTAACATGGAGATCATGTTTTTGTGCGACGGCTTTTAAAACGAATCTTAATGTAGTCGCACTGTCGGCGCTTTTCAAAGCGTCGCTGTATCTGAAATCTATTTCATGCTGACCGAGGGCACATTCATGGTGAGATGCTTCAACCTCGATGCCGAATTGTTCCAGCGCCACAACCATATCCCTTCTGATGTTGTATGCCTGATCGGTAGTTAAATCAAAATATCCACCGTTATCATGCGGGAGTGAGTGAATGCCGTTATCTTTTTTGAAAAGGAAGAATTCAAGTTCAGGACCGGTATTATATTCATAACCCAACTCACGTGCTTCCATAATCGTCTTTTTTAAAATATATCGGGGATCACCTTCGAAGGGCGTTCCGTCAGGATTAAATATGTCGCAAATAAACCGGGCGGTATTCCCATCGGGCGACATGAGCCAAGGTATTACTGCGTAAGTATCGATATCAGGTTTAAGAAACATATCGCTTTCGTGTACGCGGGCAAAACCTTCAATCGAGGATCCGTCGAACCATGTTCCGTATTGGAATGAATCCCTCAGATGATTTACAGGAATTGTTAAACTTTTGACAATACCGTATAGATCGGTAAATTGTAATTGTATAAATTTTACGTTATCGGTACTTATCTTTTCAAAAATTTCTTCGTTCATAATTGTCCTTAAAATAAAAATATTACTTTTTGAATATATTACATTTTACATTCAAATCAAATGCGAATAATTGTGAATTATTAAAAAAAAAATGATATATTTAAACAACAATGTTAAACAAATCGGAAGGAACATGCAATGAAAAATATTTTTTCTGTACTTGTATTAATTTTAACAATAATAACAAACTACATGGCACATTCAAACGAATTAGGCATTAAAACAAAAACCCTGAAAAACGGATTGGAAGTTTTAGTTATTGAGAATTCAATGGTTCCGTTAATTACAATCGAAATATGTGTTAAAAACGGCGCTTTCACTGAACCTCCTGAATACAGCGGACTGTCTCATCTTTATGAGCATATGTTTTTCAAGGCGAATGAAAAACTCCCGAATCAGGAAGCTTTTTTAGAACGATCCCGCGAACTCGGAATGATCTGGAACGGCACTACCGGAAACGAACGAGTAAATTATTTTTTCACTTGTCCGAAAACCAATTTTGAAGAAGCAATGGAGTTCATGCGCGATGCAACCCTTTTCCCTCTTTTTGATCAGGAAGAGCTTGAACGCGAACGTCCCGTTGTAATCGGTGAATACGACAGAGCGGAATCGCAGCCACCTTACCATCTTTATGTTGGAGTTAATAAAAAATTGTGGGGCGAATATTACAACCGGAAAAATGCTATAGGAGAAAGGTCCACAATTTTATCAGCTACAAAAGACCAAATGAAAACGATTCAGAAAAAATTCTACATACCGAATAATTCTGCGCTTTTAATCGCCGGCGATGTGAAAGCAGAAGATGTTTTTAAAATCACTGAAAAATACTTCGGCAACTGGGAAAGGGCTAAAGATCCGTTTATCGACAATCCGCCGATAAAATTTTTACCTCTTGAAAAACCCGAAGTCCTGATAGTCCAAAAACAATTTCCCGTTCCTATTGTCATGATAGGATTTCATGGACCTGATACTAAAAGAGACATTCCCGGCACACACGCAGCCGATGTTTTTTCCTATATTATAAACCAGAAAACTTCACAATTCTACAAAGCGCTGGTTGAATCGGGACTTATGCTTGGTATTAATGTAGGTTATCAGACTGAAAATAATGTCGGACCGATAATGATATCCTTTCAATCAACTCCGGATAAATTAAAGGATGCCATGGCGGCGTTATCAGCGGAGATTGAAAAATTTGACAGCCCAGACTACTACACCGACGAACAGATTGAGATTGCAAAAAACCGGCTCGCCGTTGAAGAAATATATGGTCGCGAATCTACCTCAAGCTGGGTTCACACGGTAAGTTACTGGTGGGCAAGCGCCGGTTTAAATTATTATGAAAACTATGTTAAAGATCTTAAAAAAATAACACGCAATGATATAAATAATTATATCAGAAAATATATTAAGGGTAAAAATTATATTTCGGGTGCACTTTTATCGGAAGACATTAAAACGGCTCTTGATATAAAAGAAAGCGATCTAATGCTCGGAACATCGGATTTTGAAAAAAAGGGACAATAATTGGAAAGGAAAAAAGAATATGAAATCTATAATTATTACTACAATTCTTCTGGTATTTTTATTTGCCGGATTGGCATTCGCACAAAAAGGTGTTACCGAGATGAACATTGACGGTTTAACGTTGATATATAAACAAGCTGAGAATGATGTTGTTGCGGTTCGTTTATTTTTGAAGGGCGGAACGGCAAACCTGACTCCTGAAACGGCAGGAATTGAAAATTTTACTTTTCAAGCTGCGGTTAATGGCGGAACGATAAAATATCCGAAGCAAGAATATAACAAATGGCTCGAAAAATTAGGCAGCACAATTTCTGCCTCCAGCTCGAACGATTTTTCTGTGTTCGGATTGAGATGCACGAAAGATAACTTTAACAAAACGTGGGATTTATTTGAAGATGTTTTATTAAATCCCGCTTTCGAAGAAAATGAAGTCGAGCTTACCAGGGAACAAATTAAAAGCGCAATAAAGACTGAAGATACAAATCCAGATGCTCTGATAAGAAAAGAAATGGTGAAATGGTATTTCGACGGGCATTATTATTCAAACCGGCAAATCGGGACCACTTCGAATATTGAATCATTTACTGTCGATCAATTGAAAAATCACTACAAAAATTTAATGCAAAAATCGAGGATATTGCTGGTTATTGTCGGTAAACTCGATAAAAAAGATTTAGAGAAACGTGTAAAAAATCTGGCAAATAAAATCCCCTCGGGTAATTATCAAGAAACCAAATTTCCGGTTCCTGAAAAATCAAAATTAACGGACTACAGGATTATTGAAAAAGCCCTTCCGACAAACTACATTATGGGGCAATACTTGTTACCCGGCATGGAACAACCCGACTACTATGTTGCTCAACTTGCACATTCAATATTGCGTGACCGCGTATTTGAGGAAGTCCGTACTAAAAGAAATTTAAGCTACGCTCCCGCGGCGGCAATTGTTACCGAAAACACTTCAACAGGTTTTATTTATGTTTCAACCACAGATCCCGATTCTGCTATTAAGGTAATGCTGGGTGAATTACAGAAGTTGAAAGATGTAATGATACCTGAAAAAGAAATGAAAAATCATAAGATGCGTTTTTTTACAATGGACTTTATGCGTCAGGAAACCAATGCAACTCAGGCAGGAATGCTCGCTGCTGCACAGTTATATACAGGTACATGGAAAAATGCAGAAAAATTAGTTGACAACATAAATAAGGTAACCCCCGAAGACATTAAATTGATGGCAAACAAATATATTACTAATCTCAATTTTTTGTATATAGGTAAGAAAAATAAAGTAGATGAAACTTTATTGAATTGGAAGTAGCATTGGT
This sequence comes from uncultured Ignavibacteriaceae bacterium, assembly GCA_964437735.1. Classification (GTDB taxonomy): domain Bacteria; phylum Bacteroidota; class Ignavibacteria; order UBA10030; family BY39; genus CAYTID01. The sequence goes on from CAYTID010000094.1 coordinate 4,366, forward strand.
TAAAGTTTCAAATAATGCTGTTTTTACGTCAATTTTTGAACAACTTATTAGAAATTTCTAATAAGTTTAAAATCCCTTGACTTTGATAATATTCATTTTGTATTTTTGTTTGCAATTAACAGTACACCGTAATTGTGCTTTTACGAAGTCGCTTTATTTGTGCGAACCATTCGAAATGCTGGTTTGCCAGAATAAGCACCAAAACGGAACTCCAGTTATTAATTGCTGTATTGGTTTTCGTTCTAAAGCTACATACTGGCGTACAAGCATTTATAATCAATGAAAGGTTTAGTATGGAAAAGGGTACCGTAAAGTGGTTCAACAATGTTAAAGGTTTCGGTTTTTTGACCCGCGAGTCCGGTGAAGATGTATTTGTACACTATCGTTCAATTTCCGGGGATGGCTACAAATCATTGAAACAGGGCGACTCAGTACAGTTTGAGATTCAGCAAACAGAGAAAGGTTTGCAAGCCTCAAACGTTGAAAAAGCATAATTGAATCTGCGCCTGAAAATCCGGTTTGCCTATGGTTGACCGGATTTTTTATTTTCGAGGGCTGCACCCTCTCCGGCAACATATCCTGTTGAAAAAGCAGCCTGCAAATTATACCCACCTATCGATCCGGCAATATCCAGTACTTCTCCGCAAATAAATAATCCTTTAACAAGTTTTGATTCCATTGTCTTTGGGTCAACTTCTTTTAAAGATATTCCGCCCCCGGTAACTTCTCCGGCTTCAAAATCTATTGTTTTTATTTTCCCGATCTCCCATTGTTTTAACAACGCAATTACTAATCGTCGTTCATCGCGAGTCATCTGAGATAATTTTTTTTCAGGGTCAACACCGATCCGTTTCAGCAAATAGTCGGTCATCCGTTTCGATAAAAATTCCTTAATTAAATTGCATATTATTTTATTCGGATTTATTTTTACGGAGTTTTGCAAATAATTTTCCAGTTCCTCTTTTGTTTTTTCAGGAATAAAATCGATCACAAGTACAACCGGACCATAAATTATCTTTTCTCCCGCCGCACGGCTAATCTCCAAAACTACCGGGCCTGAAATTCCCTTATGTGTAAAAAGCAAATCCCCTATACAGGAAAACTCCTTTTTTTGATTATCAACAATACTCAACTCACAATTCCTAACCGCAATACCGCTCCATTCTCCGGGAAGTTCCTGCTGCATCGTCATTGGCGCCAGAGCGGGAGTTATCGGTACAATTGAATGACCGAGAGATTTTGCAATATTTATTCCGTCACCTGTTGTTCCGGTTTGCGGATAAGTCATTCCTCCTGTTGCTAAAATAACAGTGTCGCAATAAATAATTTCATTATGGATTTCTATCCCCGTAACCATATTATCATTTATTAAAATTTTATTTACCGGCGAATCAAACAAAATTTTTACATCTGAGGTTAGCAGTGACGATAAGGCGTGCAGGACATCTGAAGCACGGTTTGAGACCGGAAAAACTTTTCCGTCGGTTCGGGTATTAGATTTTACTCCTTTGCTCTCCAACAACGATATGATATCTTGATTGTTAAATTTATAAAATGCCGGTTTTAAAAATCTTGCTTCATTTTTTCTAAATCCTTTCAAAAGATCATCGATCGTTCCGGCGTGTGTAACATTACATTTTCCTCCTCCCGAAATCAATATTTTTATACCCAGCTTATTATTTTTTTCGATTAATAACGTCGGTATTCCATGCTCTCCCGTTCTCCATGCGGCAATAATACCGGAGGCTCCTCCTCCTATTACAATAACACTATATCGTTTTTCCACTTGTCCTTAAATTTGAATTCGAATTTTGATTTAATATATTAAAGAAAAATTAAATAGTAAATATTTTTATGAAACAGCTCCTTAGTCTGTCTGAAAAAAAAGTAAAAAAAGTTGTCGGATTGATGTCCGGAACTTCTGCAGATGGAGTTGATGCTGTATTGGCCGAAATTAAAAATTCAGGGAAAAGCACCAAAATCAAACAACTCTCTTTTCTTACCTTTCCCTATTCCGCCCGGTTAAAAAATTATATTCTGAAAAATTCTGATGAAAAGTCAGCGTCTTTAGAAGACATAACACGACTTAATGTGCTTTTAGGTGAATATTTTGCAGATGCTGCATTGAAAATAATAAAAATATCAGGACATAAATCTCGTGATATTGACTTAATCGGTTCGCACGGACAAACAATTGCTCATTTTCCTAAGAAAAAGAAAATGTTTGATAAGAATATTAGGGCAACATTACAAATAGGCGATCCGACCATAATTTCAAAACGTACAGGAATTGTTACAGTAGGGGATTTCAGGATTGCAGATATTGCGGTTGGCGGTAGCGGAGCTCCACTTGTACCATACTTTGACTATATCATGTTACGCTCAAAAAAATATAACCGCGGACTTTTAAATATTGGGGGTATATCAAATATCACCGTGATTCCGAAAAAATGTGATCTTAAAAATATTTTTGCTTTTGATACAGGTCCGGGAAATATGTTAATCGATATTTTAATGCAAAAATTATTTCATAAGGGCTATGACGATCACGGACAAACTGCCTATAAAGGCAAAATAAACACGAGTTTATTACGGTCGATGATGAGCCACAAATATTTAAAGCAAGATTTTCCGAAATCGACAGGGAGAGAAATGTTTGGCGATAAATATTCCGAACTGATACTTAAAAGATCTGAAAAAATTTTAAAGCTCGACATTCTTACCACTGTTTCGGAATTTACGGCGCTGACTATCTATGATGCCTATCTGAAATTTATATCTCCGCGTGTAACTTTGGATGAAATATTCGTCAGCGGCGGGGGCGTACACAATCCGTATTTATTAAATTCGTTATCAAAATATTTTAATAAAATTAAGATAAAGCGGATTGAAAAAATCGGTTTCTCCTCCGACGCAAAAGAGGCGGTCTGTTTTGCCGTTCTGGCAAATGAAACTGTTTCCGGAAATTGTGCCAATGTCGTCGGAGCAACAGGAGCGAAATATGAAACAATTTTAGGGAAAATTTGTCTCCCTTGATCAAATATAAAAACAATAAGCAACAACAATAAAAGGAGGGTTTTATGTTAAAGGAATTTAAAGAATTTGCCATGCGTGGAAATGTATTAGATATGGCTATAGGAATAATCATTGGCGCTGCATTCGGAAAAATTGTTTCCTCACTTGTAAACGATGTAATTATGCCCCCTATCGGTTTACTCTTAGGAAAGGTAAATTTTTCGCATTTGTTCATCAACCTTTCGGGTGTTGAATATGCTTCGCTTGCTGAAGCAAAAGCGGCAGGAGCGGCAACTATTAATTATGGTTTATTTATTAATACCATAATAGATTTTACAATTGTTGCTTTTGCAATATTTTTAGTTATCCGCCAGATAAATCGTTTGAAGACGAAACCGGAAGAAAAACCAAAAGCACCGACAACTAAGGAGTGTCCGTTTTGCATATCCGTAATCCCGATTAAAGCAACCAAGTGCCCGAATTGTACAACACAGCTAACTAATTAAAAAGGAAAAAGTCATGAAAAAAATCAGAGCGGTAATTTTGTTGACGATAATAATAACCCTCATTATCAACGCACAAGAAAAGAAAGAGGAGATGGGCTGGAAAAAAGAGGTGGTCGGGAATCTAAATCTTACACAAGCTGCCTTTGATAATTGGACACAGGGAGGTGAAAACACGCTTGCATGGCAATTAACATTAAATTCAAGTTTTTTGCTTAATGAAGAAAAATATAACTGGTCCAATACCGGCAAATTCGCTTACGGACAGGCAAAAATCGGTGATCAGGATGCACGAAAATCAGCCGACGAAATTAAACTTGAGAGTGTATTTACATATAAATTCGGCGTCTATATCAATCCTTTTATTTCATTGGTTGCACAGACGCAGTTTGCAAAGGGCTATAGTTATAAAGTTACCAAGGCTGCTATTTCTGACTTTTTAGATCCCGGATATTTTACACTCAGTGCTGGAGTAGGATATTCCCGCTCCGAATTGATAAAAACACGTTTTGGAGGAGCGTT
>CAYTID010000095.1:0-8210 GCA_964437735.1 uncultured Ignavibacteriaceae bacterium
ATGCTTACCGATTTAATATTAATAATATTGATATGCCATTGAACCGTTCTGGGGTTATGGCAAATGTGACTATTGGTAACATAGGTAACGGACAAATAGATGGGAAGGAATTTCTATTCTCAGGTGGATTCTTCCTTTCCGGTATAACCAATGGTTTCATGTGGTCAAATGCCGTGGCTTCTGCTTCACGTATCCAGGATTATGCTCCGGGAACTTCAACGAAAGTTAATGATCCCAAAGCTCAACTATATCTCCTTCGTGCAACCGATAGTGATTTTTCTGAAAGTTGGCTGGTATGGAAAGATGCCGTAGCTCTTGGCGCTTATTTTTATGATGGTGATAGTGACGGAGTTTATAATCCTGTCGATAAAAATGGAAACGGGAAATGGGATCGTGATGAAGACCGACCCGATTTAATCGGTGATGAAACCGTATGGTGTGTGTATACAGATGCAATAGAGCCATCAAAACGAAGATTTATTGATGTTCCTCCCCAGGGAATTGATATCAGGCAATCTGTTTTTGGATTTAAATCAAAAGGTATCGTAGGTAATATGATTTTCCTTCGATATAGTATTCTTAATACAGGGACGGTTGCTGATGTAATGGATTCAGTCTATTTCGGTGTATGGGCTGACCCGGATTTGGGTGATTATACCGATGATTTGGTTGGGTCTGATACAACTTTAAATGCAGGTTATGTATACAATGATGGTGATGATCCTGTTTTCGGTGTGAATCCCCCAACATTTTTAATCGACTTTTTCCAGGGTCCTATTGCTTACATACCGGGAATTACATTTACTGATAATAACGGAAACGGTAGATATGATGATGGAATTGATACTCCGCGCGACACAGCCTCAAATGTTCAAGGTCAGGTTCGTGGTGTTGTAAAATATCCCGGTGCAAAAAACCTTGGATTGTCATCTTTCGTACATTATATGCAAAGTCATGCGACATTAGGAGATCCTTCAACCAGACAAGAAGCAAGAAGCTATATGTTGGGAAGAGATAAAGTAGGTAATGCTCTGGATCCATGCACATTTACGTTTGGAACCGTAAAAGGTGGAATACCGTGCGCGACAGTGAATAATAAATTCTGGTATTCAGGCGATCCGGTAACGGATATTGGCTGGATAAATAACCTCCCAATTGATCAAAGACAGATGTCGAATACTGGTCCTTTCCGATTGGAGAAGGGAAAACCGGTTGATATTGTAGTAGCGTATGTTGTCGCGAGAGGTACAAATGCGTTAAATAGTATCACTAAAACAAAAGAGTATGATAAAACTGCTCAAAAGGTTTTCGATTTGAATTTTCCATCTCCACCCCCACCGCCGCCGATCGAATATCAGGTAAAAACCGGAAATAATTTTATTGACATGACATGGAATACTGATAAATATATCAATTATCGGGCTGTTGATACAGTATTGGATATCGACAGAAGATTTGAGGGTTATTATGTTACCGCTTACAAAACAAATACTAAACAAACAAGTATTGCAGGCGTGGTAACGGCCGCTGAGGTAGCAAATTATGATGTCAATAATTTCATAAATAATATCTATACAAGATCATCGAACGGAGGAATCGATCTTATCAGGAGCGAAGCATTAGTATCCAATAAGATGAGTGCTGCGATCTACGGTGATTCTGCGCAAGGTAGAATCAAACTTAGGATCGACAAAGATCCGTTCACAGGTGCACCACTTATAAAAGGGAAAGAATATTATTTCGCAATTACAGCATATTTCCTGAATCACAGGACAATTGTTAATAAAGAAACTAATACCTATGGTCCGTCAGGAGATTATGTTGATTTGAGCGGTGGCGGATTTGAAGAATTTGAGACTCAAATAATTAAAGTAGTTTTCGGACGGGATTTATTCGAACCCGCTTCGATAGCTCAAGTTGGACAACGTTTTGAGGGATTTTCCGACGGAAAAGTTGGTTATGTTGTTACTGATAATAACTTCTTAACCGGCGATGAATATACTGTGGAATTCTTTAAAGATAGAGTATCTGCAACATATTCGACCTTCTGGAGACTTAAGAATAAAACTAAAGGATTACTACTGATCGATTCGTCTAAAGTGTATAATTATGACACAACTAATTATTCCGGTATAGTAAAAGATGGATTTGTTGTTAAGATACAAAACATCACACCAACCATTAATTTTACCGGTGTAAAATACAATCCGGCTATTGCGACAGATCCTGTTTGGTATTCAAGTTTTTTACCGACTACCGATGGAACAGGTGTGTTTTATGTTGGGAAAGATATACCTCAGGGAGCTCCGGCTAAACTACAAAATAATGCCGCTGCCCGTTCTGATGTGATTAAAGCCGATAAATTAAGAAGAATTGAAATACGATTTGGTACCAGCGGAAAAGCACATCGATATCTGAACGGCTTTATTGGTTCTCCGATTGCCCGGAGATCATCCTTTGCCTATGCTAAGGCGGTAACTGCAACGGATACAACCGGAGGTCGCGGAACAGTCGGAAAATTTGGAGAAGGTTTCGTAGATGTTCCATTTACAGCTTGGGTAAAGGATACCAGGTATAATGAAGAAAGACAATTAGCAGTAGCATTTATTGAACAAAGTTCAGCATATAGGGGAAAACCAGATGGTATTTGGGATCCGACAGTTAATCTTCAAAATACGGGGGAAGTCATTGTAATATTCGATGCCCCCTATGATCCGACAGGATCTCAGATAGAATACACCGGGGGTGTTTTCGGAACTACGACTGTATGGTCCGATATTATCAGAGGCTTTACCATACCAGACACAAATATTACAAAAGAAAAACGTGATATCGCAAAATCACCTTGGTTTAATGCGATGTACGTTGTCGGTTTGCAACGAAAAGATTCGGTGTCCTTCTTTAAGAATGGCGATATATTAAGCATTCCAATGTCAATTTATGGATATACGGATGCTGATAAATATACATTCAGGACTTTGAGGAAAGGAGAATTGAATGCGGAACAGAAAAAAGCGTTATTCGAAAAAGTAAATGTATTCCCGAATCCGTTATTCGCTTATAATCCGGCAACAAGTTATGAAAATACCGCAACCGATGAACCGTTTGTGACATTCTCGAACTTACCGACGGATATAACAGTAAAAATATATTCACTGTCTGGTATTTTGTTAAAAACTTTAACGACTTCGGATAAAGCTACACCCTCATCACCGTTCTTACGATGGAATTTAGAAAATGAAGAAGGACTGAGAGTTGCCTCCGGTATGTACCTTGCAATCGTAACATCACCGGAATACGGCGAAAAAATACTGAAGTTTGCTATTGTTATGCCCCAAAAACAAATACAAAGATATTAACATAAGAATATTTTTAAAATAGGAGATTAATAAAAATGAGAAAATTTACAAGAGCATTAGTATTATTGGTTATTTTCTCTACCTTGTTATATGCTGGAGATGTATCTAGAAAAGGTACAACTGGTGCCGAGCAATTGCTTATCCCTGTTGGAGCCAGAGGTATCGCAACCGGTGGAGCATTTATTTCTAATATTACAGGAATGGAAGCTATTTATTATAATCCGGCAGGTTTAGACTATATGAGACGGACTGAAGGAATGTTTAGTTATATGTCTTACATTGCCGATATTAATGTTTCATATATAGCAGCTGGTACCAGTCTTGGTGAATTGGGATCAATTGCATTGAGTTTTAAGACACTCGACTTTGGTATTATTCCTGTAACCACATTCGATAGCCCGGACGGAACAGGTGCGACCTACACACCTCAGTATTATGTTGCCGGATTGTCTTATTCAAAAATTATAACAGATAGAGTAACAATCGGTGTTAATGCCAAATTAATTAATGAGACCATTATGAGTGTAAATGCTAATGGTTTTGCAATCGATTTCGGTGTACAATACCGGTTTAAACAAAATTTATCACTGGGCGCTGTCGTGAAAAATATTGGTTCGAATATGAGATATTCTGGTTCGGACTTGCAGGTAAAAACCCCGATTCCGATCAGCCAACCGGGCAGCAAACCCGGTGTTTATGAAGCTGTAACCGAACCGTTCCAGATTCCGAGTTATTTTTCGTTAAGCATCGCTTACGATTATATTTTTAACGAACAAAATAAATTCGTTCTTGGAACAACATTTACAAACAATAATTCATATGAAGATGAATTAAAACTTGGTCTGGAATACGGATTTATGAATACCTTTTTCATCCGGGGCGGTTATAATATGTTGATGAAAAATGCCGAGAACTCAATATATGGTTTGACTTTCGGAGCAGGTGTCGACTATAATGTTGTGGAAGGAATCGGAATGGTGTTCGATTACGCTTTCCGGGATATTAAGGATTTCCCAACTCCCAATCACGTTTTTACTTTAAAAATTATTGTTAATTAACTATAAAGTAAGAGAGGCGCCTGAGAACGGCGCCTCTCATTTTTTATTTATTCATATCTTTATTTTTGTCCCAAGCGTAATAATTAAATCTTTATATATTTATCCACGAACTTCTTAATTTATTCTTTTATTTTTTATGGGAAACGATTAAGCTTCAAATTGGTTTTTTATCTTTCAATCCTTATATTTCTTAGGAATTGATATGAAATTCATTTTTATCATATTGCTTTTGGTCGTTTCACTCTACTCGCAGGAAGAATCAGTGGTACAGATCGAATTATCATCGATTATCGATCAGCCGATCACATTTGCAATCGATAACGAAAATAATTATTATATCCTGGAAGAAAAAAGGAACAAACTTATAAAAATTAATCGGGAAGGAGACCTTTTGTTTGAAATTGGAGGCTACGGTTGGGGTCAATTGGAATTTGATAATCCGATTTCGGTTGCAACGTTCGACGGATTGAATATTTTTGTCTCGGATCAATACAACAATAGAATACAGAGATTCAATAAAAATCTTGATTATATCAGTTCACTTAAAACTGATCAACCACCGAATATCGGGGAGGCATATAAATATCCAACTTTAATCGCCGTTGACCGCTTTATGAACTTGTTTGTTTATGACAATGAAAACAAAAGAATGCTAAAATATGATAATAAAAATAATTTAATAAAAGCATTCGGCGGATTTAATGAATATAAAGGTGTTATAAAAAATCCTAAAAAGATTAATATCGGTGAGGAAGATGAGGTATTAGTCTTAGATGATGAAGGGCTGAAAATATTTAACAATTGGGGAATATTCATCAACGAGTTTATATTGAATAAGGATATTTTGTCAGTCTCGACTCATAAGAGTAGTATATACTTACTATATGACGATCATATGGATGTAATAGACAAAAAAGGGGAGGTTATCAAATCCCAAAAATTACAAAATATGCTTTTGGAAAAATCCGATGAACTATTTGTCGACATGTTAATAAAATCTAACCGGATTCATTTTTTGACTAACAAGAATATTTTTATTTTACCGATTTATTAACATAATTAGTAAGAAATTAAAAATAATAACAAATAATACATGAGGTATATATGGCAGCAAAAAGTTTAAATAAGGTTTTATTAATAGGAAATTTAGGGAAAGACCCTGAGCTGAGATACACAGCCAGCGGGCAGGCAGTTGCTAATTTTTCTCTTGCGACAACTAATAGCTGGAAGGATGCTGAGGGAAATTTATCTGAAAGAACTGAGTGGCACAATATTGTGGCATGGGGCAAGTTAGCGGAAATATGCGGAGAATGGCTTAAAAAAGGACAAAAAGTGTATATCGAGGGGAATATCCGCTCAAGAAGCTACGATGATAAAAACGGCGTAAAAAGAAATGTAACGGATATATATGCCGACAATTTAATTATGCTTGGTGGTGGAAAATTTTCCTCTGAAGAACCAACAGGGAATACTAAATCAGAAATACCGGGACAAGAAACAAATAATGATGACGATCTTCCTTTCTGATGATTAGTAGAAAATTCTGAAAGCTGTAGTTGAAAAGTAATATTATTGGAAATTGAGTTTTTTACATATGGTCTGGTTTTTCTTTTTCTAATTCTTCTATCGTCATTTTTTTCAGGGAGTGAGGTTGCCTTTTTTTCACTCGATCCGGCGACAAAGGAAAAATTAAGAAAAGATAAATCTTTTCTGGCAAAAAGGGCAATCTATCTTATCGCCAATCCGTCATTATTGTTAATTACAATACTCATCTGCAATAACATTGTAAATGTTTCTGCGGCAGTTCTAGCTGCGCTGCTGACTTATGAGCTTATTGGATTGTATCATTTGCATCAAACGTTGCTGATAGTTTTTGAAATAATCTTCGTAACAATAATATTACTCATAATCGGTGAAGTCACCCCTAAAATAATTGCACGAAAATATTCAATGAAATATGTTATTATAGCGACTATTCCGATTTCAATTATGGTAATTATATTTTATCCGCTTTCCCTTTTTTTTGAAAAACTCTCAAATGTTTCAAAAAGGATAATCAAAGTAGACCAATCGAAAAGCGCCCTGAGAATGGATGAAATAACTGATCTTAATGATATAATTGAAACACAAACAGATATCGATAAAACAACACAAAAATTGTTATCCAATATCGGGGAATTATCTAAAATAACAGTTCGAGATATTCAGGTCTCGAGGGTAGATTTGTTGGCAATAAATATAAAAATGTCAATTGATGAGGTAGTCGAAATTGTTTCAAAATCAAACCATACTTTTATTCCCGTTTATAATGATAACATCGATGATATTATCGGCGTTATAACTTCCTCCGATATTCTAAAATATCATTATGAATCTTTAAAAATACAGAACCTTCGAAGTATCATTCATAAACCTCTATATGTACCTGAGACCAAAGATGTTATCGAATTATTAAAAGAATTTCAGTCAACTCGGATTTATATTGCAATTGTCGTTGATGAACACGGCGGAACGTCAGGTATGGTAACACTTAAGGATATCCTGCGTCAAATGGTTGGTCTCATGAAAGCGGAAGAGAGTAAGTTTGTGAAGATAGCCGAGAATACTTATGTTGCACCCGGCTCAACACCGATAACAGAAATTGAAAGATTATTTAATATTTCTATAGAACTGCCGGAATTGGAAAATACAACTATTGCGGGTTTGATTTTACATCAAATCGAAAAAATCCCTCAAAAGGGGGAATACTCTATATATAAAAATATAATCTTCACAGTTGAGGAAGTTATAAATAATCGAATAAATAAAGTAACAATTAAGATTATATAGAAGTTGATTTTCATCAGTATATTTCGTATAATTCCTAATAAAATCAATAGGTTACAGGTATGAAGAAATCAACAAAAATATTTTTAGCAATCGTTGGTTTTTTATTTTTAATAAGTGTTGGTGGATTTCTGATATTATTCAGTTTATTTTCTGATATTTCTGATGATGATATGGAAGTAGTGTCTGGCAAAGGTGAAAAAATCGGATTAATCGAGCTGCGCGACGTTATTACTGATTCAGAGAAAATTGTTAAACTTTTTAAAAAGTATCGGAAGAATAAAACAATTAAAGCTATTGTATTCCGAGTTGTATCGCCCGGCGGCGGTGTTGTAGCTAGTCACGAAATTTATGAAGAAGTCCGAAAGACCCGCCAATTTGGAAAACCTGTCGTTGTCTCTATGGGTTCTGTTGCAGCAAGCGGTGGTTATTACGTTTCTTGCGGGGCAAACATCATAGTTGCGAATCCGGGAACAATCACAGGAAGTATCGGAGTGATTTCCCAATTCATGAGAATAGACCCGATGTTAAGCAAAATCGGTATCGAAATGAATACTATTAAGAGTGGTAAGTACAAAGATGCTGGCAATATGTTCCGCGAAATGTCAAAAGAAGACAAACAATATCTCCAATCGTTGATGGATGGTGTACATAAACAGTTTATCGGTATTGTAGCAAAAGAACGAAAATATGATGAAAATAAAATTCTCGAATATGCCGATGGACGGATTTTTACAGGTGAACAGGCATATGATTTACGACTTGTTGATACTTTAGGAACATTTGAAGATGCAATTAAAATAGCCGCTGAGCTTGCTGAAATTAAAGGTGAACCGGCGATAGTTAAAGAAGTAAAACGAAAACGTTTTTTTGAACAGATATTAGGGACTTCAAAAGTTGATGAATTAATAAAAATTAAAGATGATTTATTACATCAACCGTTCCTTCAATATAAATTTAATTATTA
>CAYTID010000096.1:0-8155 GCA_964437735.1 uncultured Ignavibacteriaceae bacterium
TTTCGATTGAACGGCGAAATCTATGATTGTAGTTGTTCCGCCAAAAGCAGCAGCAATGGTTCCGGTTTCAAAATCGTCAGTCGATTTAATATCGCCGTACGGCATATCTAGGTGCGTGTGAACATCTACTCCGCCCGGAATAACATACCTACCGCTTGCATCAATTATTCTACCGGCTTGCACATTTAAATTTTTACCAATGGTTGTAATTTTATCAAACTCAATAAAAATATCTGCGGTGTAATCCTGCTCAGCAGTAATGATGCGTCCGTTTTTAATTAATGTTGACACGTAATCTCCATTTCATTGATGCTTTTTGAAATAAAGTTAAATTATTTTCAACGCATTTGCAAAGTTTAATAATTTATCAACTCCCTTAAACGTATTAAGAAAGTAACATTGTATTCAGGAAGGTCTGTTAAGCTTTCAGAAATAAGTGAATTTACCGCCCATACGGCGAAGTTGCGCTTTTAGGATTAAATGGACTTCCATACTGACTATAAGGATTGTTAATGCTCGTCGGACTGTAAGGACTGCCATATTTTCCATAAGGATTGCTGGTGCTTTCAGAATCATATTTGTTTTTATTCATACGTCCCAAATATGTGCCTCCTGATCCGTATATTTTTGGAGATTCAGTACTGCTATAAGGATTTGTAACACCTTCAGAACTGTATCTACTACCGTACCTGCCGTACGGATTATTTATGCTTTCAGAAGAATAAACGCTCCCGTATCGCCCATAAGGATTTGATATACTATTCGGATCATAAGGATTCTTGTTAACATTACCAAGATATTTACCCTCCTTAGAATACAACTTCGGAGATTCAAACAAGTTATTATTTTGTGTAAACAGTATATTGGAAAACGACAATATTAAAAGACAGCAAATGAATATTTTCATAAAATCCTCCATAATATTTATGTAAAATATACAATATATAATTTAAAAAACAGTATCAATTCCTGATACTTTTTCCTCCCCGTTATTTCAAGAATACCTCAGTAAAACAATCTTCTTATTATCTGAGGCAGACCTTCCTTGATAGTTTTCTTCATATCCCTGATTATCGTTTCCCTGTCGTCCCAGAGCAATTTAAGTATTTGAGGACGCTTAATAACCAGTATCAGAAAAATGAACACAATGAAAAAGGCGACAAGGCCGAGTGCTTGGAGGACGATCATTGGTGATTATTCCTCTGTCCGCGTTGAGCGGCCGGTTGACGCCTGTTGTTAAAATATACTATAAAAGCCCCCGCAGTAAGTACGGTAATACCCAGAAGGATACCATGTAAAAACTTAGTTAATATCAACCCGATACTAACCAGTATCAGGACAATAGCATTGATAAATGTGTGAAAGCGTCTGAATATGAAGAAGTAGAGTGTTCCGAGAATTAAACTAGCCATTGCAACTATACCGACGAGCATGAACATTTTGATTATCCTTTTATTATATAACTTATTATTACCGTATGTTTATTTGCGATGATATTCGTTTCACAATATTATTTACATTCCTTTTATCGCGTCTATAGCCGAATTTGCCATTTCTATCCTGTCCGTGTCTGCAGGATGCGCGTATCTCAGAAAATTTTCATAAGAACTCAATGCTTTTTCCGGCATTCCGTACCAATGTTCGATGTGTCCTTTCCTGAACAATACATCAGGACACTCCGGATCGAGCTTCAGCGCTTCATTAATACATCTGAATATTTCATTCTGTGTCACCTCGAGCTGTAAATTAATTTTAGCCAGATAATCGTCGGGAGTCGGAGGTTTTATTTCCAATATTCTTCCCGCACATTCGAGGGCCTCTTCCAACTGATTAAGGTGTATATGGCAATCTCTTTTGTTCTTTAAGATCTCGAAGTTGCCGGGCATTAACTCCAGATATTTTTCATACATCGCCGCGGCTTCGGCATATTTTCCCATTTCTATATAGATATGTCCCTTATAATCATAAGATATATGTGATGCCTGGTCCACGGCAAGTGCCTTATCGAACGACTCAATGGCTTCGCTTAAATTATTTTTGCCTGTCAGACAAATTCCCTTGAGTTCCCATCCAAGCGGCGAATCGGGAAATTCATCAATGTAGATGCTCAAATAATTCAGCGCCTCATTAAACTCCCGCAGTGAGGCGAGATTCTGCGCTTTAAGATATATGATCTCAGAATTACGGGGCTTTTCGTCCAGCAGCTGGTCGAGATATATTTTGGACTTATCGAATTCCCTCAGCACGTGATGGCAAATGGCGAGACCTATTTTGGCTACGGAATTTTTTCTGTAAACGCCGAGAGCCGCACTGAATACCTCAATGGCATCTGACACTCTGTTGGTATCCAGCATATAGTGCCCTCTCTTGATATGTTCTGTAAAATTTCTATAGTTTGGAAACAGCGCCAGTTTAATATATTCGATAATATTTTTGTAATTATTCATCATATTCCCATAAAATTTTATTTAAAAAAGAAAATATCTTACAACAGCGATTATCAATCCTACAGATCCACCTATAACAGCACCGTTGAGACGGATATATTGAAGATCATCACCCACTTTATCGCGTATCTGATTCACAAGTCCTTTATCGTCGAGTTTTCCGGGAGCGAGACTTGAACGGACCATTTCACCTATTGTATGATGATATTTTTCAACAAGACTAATAATAGTCTGGCGCAACCATGTATCAATTTTTTCCTGCGCGGCTTTATCCGAACTCAGTTCTGAAAATATTTTATCGATGTTGTTTTTCACGATTATCATCAGATGGGTTTCATTATTTTCCAGCTGAGAGCCGACGGAAGTTTTAAATCTGTTCAGGATCCCGGTTATAATGTCTTTAAGGTCGGCATTAGCCAGCAGCCGTTTTTGAATATCGGCAATTGTCTCAGCGGCTGAGGGATCTCCCGATGATAGCTGACGCGCGAAACCGAGGAGCGAATTATTTAACTTAACGCGGGAAGGGTGGAAAGGATCGGCTTTTGCTTCTGAGATAAACAGGTTTATCTTCTGCAATATTTTATTGGTGACCAGTTCCTGGTCGAGCGATTTTGTGGCCTCCGCTATAAAAATGAACGTCGCTTTTAACATTCCCGTCTTACGATACTCCTCTATTGCCTCACGCACCTTTTCCGTAATAAGTTTCCTGGTGGACGGATCGTTTGCCGTATTTCCTGCAGTATCCAGTATAACCTCCCAAATCTTATCATGGTCTCCGCGTAATATAGATTCTTCCAGCCACTTGCCGATCGGTTTAGACATGTTAACCCCTTCGATCTGGTCTTTTAAAATTCTTTCCAGGAAAGCCGCAACTTCGGGTTTATCGAGTTCGCCTGTAAATCGTGAGATTATGTCACGGACAAACCCTATGACTTTTCCTCTGTTCTCATTGTCGCGCATAATGCTTATTACGGATTCAGAAAATTTTATTCCTGAAAGCCGTTCAGTGATAACGTCGGGAGCCAGCCAGTGATTAGTCACCAGATCAACCACTCCTTCCGTAAGCCGCTGACGATTTTTAATAATAATGTTGGTATGTCGTCTGACATAAGGAATTTTCACCTCTTTGAAAAGGGCCGTGACCGCAAACCAGTCAGCCAGACCCCCGATGGTCGCCGCTTCAAAAGCTGAGGCGAGAATGACAAGGGCCGGCAGATACGGAAAACCGAAAAGTATCATCGTTTCCGCCAGTATGAAAAGCGATCCTGAAACTATCAGAGAGTTCCTGCCGATATTCTTTTTATTTTTCATAGTATTATTTTTCATAGTATTTTTTTATTCATATAACCACAGTCGCACAAAATATTGAACGTCGAGATTTATATTATATTGCAACAGACAATTATCCGGATTTAATTTATAAACACCTTCTTTCAGGATGCGGGAAATTTCCCCGCACACCGATAAAGTGACAGGTTCGTTAACCTGCACATGTAATATAGAGTTAACGAGTGTTGAGTCTTCCAATCCTGATATCAAAGGGCTTTGGAAAACCTCATTCAGCGCGTCAGGTCCTCCGTAACCGATTGAAAATTCCAGCTTACCCATACTTCTGATAAACCTTCCTAAAGGGGTGTTTGCCTTATCTGACGACTGAATGTTCGCCATATAAATATAAGATTCCAATGCCCTCTGCATTAACCCGATCACCGTTTCTTTTCGCTCTGCCATTGTTTGGCTTTTTGCATACAGATTTATCAGCCCCGTTGGTATTAGCAGAAACGCGTCTGAGATTACTTCTATTTCCTCTATGAGTTTTTCGATTTTTCCTGAAATCACGTTTTGCATCCTCACTACCGGCGGGACGATAAACGAAACAATCCTGTATTCGTTCTTTAATACGCCGGAATCAAGAATTTTTCGAAAGACTAGCCCGCAGTTTTCATCGCCCGGATATCCAAACAATATCAGGCTGCTCCCTTCGGGAATTGCACTGTTAAACCTTGACCCGAAATCATCCTGCGAGAAACCATTCCCCCCGGCGAATACAAAACCGTCAAGTACTCCTCCGGTGTTGTCTGTATTCCCGACGCAGATATAGCGGTTATCACCGGAATCTTTTTCCTTCAGCTTCCTCAGATACTCTGCCGCATTCCCGCCGATCCCGATGACGGTCAGTTTTTTCAGTGGTTCCGTTCGAGTCATATTTTCTTCTTCCACACCATGTAGTCGCCGGTCTTCGGACAAAAGAGCATTTTCTGGAAACTTTCGGAATTGCAGACAGGATATTTGCTTATTGTTTTTGCCATTCCATTAATATCTTCGCGTGAAACTTTCAATAATTCCTTTTCAAGCACGTTCCGGCGTTCCAATGACCAGGAAAGATTTTCGGGATCGTCTTCATTAAGGTATTCAAACTTTGACGATCTGTAATGGTTACACAAGGTCAACACATCTCCTTGTATCGGAATTACGGAATGTTTATCCGATGTTCTTTCAATGACGCATGCCCGGTCTCTTGTTGTTCCGCACAGCATGAAAAAGACGGAGGGAGCGACCGGTTCGCTTTTAAGTACTTTCAGCGCCTCCTCGTAAGTATCGCAGTTTTCAAGAACGTATCTGAGCAGGAAAGCCGGGCCTATTTTACCGATCGACGGGAAAGATTCGGGATTTGCCCAATTCATCGTGACCGAGTACTTTCCGGGAAGCATACCCGAGAGCACGCCGACCATCCCCGCGATTCCCGCGGCAATGAATTTTCTTTTTCCTTTACGGAACTCGAATACACTTGTAGTATTTGCAATATTTTTCAGAGGCCAGTCAAGGTTACGCACATGTACGGGTCCTGTTCCGGGAAAATATTTAACTCCCGCCGTACAGCCGAATATTTTCAACTGGGGCCAGGTGTCTAACACATATTGGGCCTGTCCGAATTCATACGAACACTGAAGCATTGCCGCTTCGCCGAAACCGAGATCGAGTGCATCGGCAAAGAAGTTTATCTCATCCGCGTACAATCCTCCGTAAACTTCATAAAGATATCCGAATGTGCTCATAAAAAAACCCGGGACGGACTGAAAATTTTTACCAGCTTCCCTGAGCAGTTTTTTTATTGCCGGCAACTCTTTCTCCGCTACATGTTTCCAGCGGAGGTCTTCGGGCCGATTAAGATCTATCGTGTAGCGAGGTATTTCTTTCGAATAAGACATAATCAGTCCTCCCCTAAACCGCAGCCTATGACGGTAAGAGCGGCTGACAAAGCCGAAACCGCCTCGACTATTTTGTTGTTAGAAATACTCAAATTGTGGGAGACCGCAACCTTTTTGTAATTTTCAAGCTCCCATTCGATATAATCCTCATCCGTATCTATATAATAGTAGCCCGCCGAGTCAAGGATTATTCCTCCGTAAGTATCGAAGAATTCCTTTGCCGATACAGAATTTTTACTGTCTTTGGGGGAATCAAAGAGCTCGCTCAGATCTTCGAGATAGTAACCCCAGTATTCAGCCAGATCATCGTCATCGAACATATCATACACTTTCGGAAATTTCCCGACTATCGAATGCGATAATTGTGTTTTGTCTTTCGGCTCCACTCCGATGAAGAAATATTCATCATCGTCCGAAATCCAGTCGGCGATATCGGTCCAGCTCCAGACACCGTAAAGTTCATCGTCGGCGGAATCGATCCAGTAATAAGAATTACCTCTTTTGCCGGCAAGCACCGCCCAGTGATCGTCACTGAACGAATAAACGATAACGGGGATATTTTTCAGCAGAAGGTCGTCAATACTTTTACGGGCTCTAAGTTCGCCGGTATCCGAAAATACCCTGGGAACGCAACCGGCGTTCCTGATACCTCGTTTAACTTCATCTTCATTGGTCCCTTTTATATTGGCAAGCCAGTAAGGCACTCCCGTGAAATTGTGTACGTCCTTTTGGGTGACAGGAATTCCGTTCAAGAGCAACGCGTGAACAAGCGACCTCTGACCGCATATTCCTTCATAGTCATCCTGATTTTCAAAACCTGTAGGTATTTGCATAATACTCTCATTATTGTTTTTGGGAAAAATAACAAAACAAACTTTTAGAAGAGTATCATTTTGTGATATTTTTATTTTTTTCTTTTTTAGATATTAAAGAAACTGCTATCTTGGTTGTAGTGTAAACAATAATCGTCATTACCAATGTAACCATAACATTATCCTCGTTTTTGTTAATAAATTGTTATTATAAATTAATTATTACCATTTAGAAAAATATCTGATTTTTCCAAATGATTTTAAGTTAAATGCGAATACACGCTGTATAATACACTGATTATCAAACATGCATCATCCAACCATCCGACCAAAGGTATAAAATCAGGAATGGCATCCGTTGGAAGAATAAAGTACCCGTGACTCCGATAATCAGATTTTTAACCCAAAGTGGAGTCTGAGGATCTTTTGCACAGAAGAACATGGCTAGAATATTTCTTCCAAATGGAATTGAATTACTTACTTTTTTAACAAATTCAATGAATTTAATTTCTGAATATTACTTATAATATTTTGAATAATTTTCCATTTTATTCTTTAGAAATATTTTTTATCTCTCATGCAGAAATACCGAATCGAGGCACTGCTCTATTAATCTTTTATTTTAAAAAAACTCCAAGGTTTAAAGAGCCACCTTATTAAGTTTACTATTCTTTGAACATCGTTATTTTCATCAATAATCATTTTTTACTCCACTCTTTGATTGCGTGTTTAATTATCTTATAAATTAAGAGTTTGTTAAGAGAAGTTTTTCCAATTATCTTAAAATAATAATTTCATCAAGGCGGATCGTATTTGCAACCTGGATTTATATCTTTCCATGCGATTTTTTTGATTTTTGTATGGCTCTAATATGAATGAAGACCGCGCAGCTTTCCCCAAAGGTATTCTCTTTTTAGTCAGTTTTATTTTTATTCTTTCTTTCATGACATTATCAGATTAATATTCTTTCAGTTGTTATTCTTTACTTTTGTATTTTGTATAATCTGTGATACTGCTATTAATGTTATTTCTCCGATCTTAATATTGATACCGAATTCATTTTCTCATCCTCTATTATTATTTAATTAGAGTATATGGATATCCATTTTTCCAATTTTACATCAAAAATCTTATTTTTTTTGCGCAATGTGAGATAATAAGAGTCGGAAAGATCTGATTTTTACAAACAGCGAAAAATTAGGTTCAAAGGATAGTGAAAAGGGAAAATGAAAAGTTTTGACTTATAGGTTCCTGCCTGAGGGAGGGGCAGACCTTGTGCCTTTATCACAAAAGATTGAAGGAGGGAAAGGATTAATGATTTAAAGATTAAAAATAATTGGAATTATTAAAAAGAATGGAAAGATTATGTTTTTCCGGGGATTCATAAGGAAGAAGGAAATAAACAGTGAACAATAATCTTTTGATAAGTTAATATCAATTAACCATTGACAATTGACCATTGATTTCGCCTTCCTTTATAGTCCCCCTTCATTCTGCGAACTCCGTCGGATAAAGCGTTCAGCATATTGAAAATAAAAATGAAAAAATACCAAAAATATAATTTCGTGATCTTTAATTTTTGATATTTAATATTTGATCTTCTAAAATGCCTTCCTTTACAGTCCGCCTCCGTTCTGCGAACTCCGTCGGATAAAGCGTTCAGCATATTGAAAATAAAAATGAAAAA
>CAYTID010000097.1:0-7605 GCA_964437735.1 uncultured Ignavibacteriaceae bacterium
ACGGAAAACTCAATAGGTATCCACCAGTCGGACCAATCAGTTTAGCAAAACCAAAACTAAAACCGGCAAAAACAGGTAAACCACTTATTCCCATTAAAAGATATAATACCTGACTAATTGCACCGTTCCTTGCTCCTAAAACAGCGCCAGACAGGAGAACAAAAAAAGTCTGTAATGTAAAAGGTACCGGCTTTGAAGGTATTTCAAACCACGACCCGATTGCAGTCAAAAATGCAAAACCGACTATCCACATAGTTTGTGCGAGTACGTTTTGTTGGGAGAGTATTAAAGAATCCAAACTGAAGGCTTTAGAATTTTTCATAATTATCCTATATTTTTTGTTTTTTTAACCAAGTTAATGTCAAATTAAGTACTTTATTCATAGTTTCATTGTTCTCATCAAAAGGCACCGTAGCAGAAAAACTGTGACCTACTTTAGCAATTTTCAAAAATTCGGTATTAGATTTATCGGCTGCATCATAAAGAATTTTTGCTTCATTAATCTTAGCTACCATATCTTCCTCTCCATGGATAATAAGCCATGGAATGGTTAGTTTATTCACCGCCTTTATTAAATCAAACCGGTCTTCATTATTTTTAAAATCCTGATAATACCCGTAATTCATTCTTAGAGGATTTGTTTGATAATCCTTTGTCAGGGGCAAATAACCATTTTTTTTCCAATCTAATTTTTGGTGTTCTGTCCATCTATCAAAATATGCAATACTCGCCCATGATATTAAAAACTTTACTACCGGATTTTCTACAGCAACCAAGAGGGCATTCGCAGCCCCTTTTGAATGTCCGAGTAACCCGATGCTATTACCATTGATAGGTAATTCGTTTCCCTTGCTAATAAAATTGAGGACTGCATTTATATCCTCAATTTCCTTAGAGATAGTATTTTTTGAAAACTTATCAAAGTCGGTAATCTTCAATTTATTATTTTCATTTACTCCGTTATGAGAATAATTAATAATTATTGAACAAAACCCGGCATCCGCAAACCATTTCCCATAAAATGGAAAAGGACCCCAATTTTTATAAGCCATAAAACCGGGACAAATTATTATTCCGGGTAATTGGAGTTTTGATTGATTGTCATTCGACCGAGTCTGAAATCTGACATCAATATTAACAACTTCATCTGATTCATTCAGAATAGATATTGATTTTTTGTGCACTTTAAAAAATATAAGAAACATTTCCCACTTATCAAAGATGTTTTTCACAGCTTTGTTTTTCGGATCTTGATTTATTATTATACATACACCTTGAGCACTGACCGATTGGGAATTTTTATAACTTTCCTAACATTCAAAAAAATCTTGCAATATTCTATGAATTTCTTTATATTTGAATCTAAAATCCTCAAAAATTGAGGAAAAGGTATAAAAAATCGTTTTTTTTACTCATTAAAGGTGTAATCTCATGCCTGATTTTAAAATTTTTTCAGGACGTTCTAATGTAGCGTTATCTATGGCTATTTCAAAACAACTTGGAATTACATTAGGAAAAATCGAAATTAAAAATTTTAGTGACGGTGAGATATGGGTAAAGTATAGTGAAAATATTCGCGGATCGGATGTATTTATAATTCAATCGACTAATCCTCCGGCCGACAATCTCATGGAGTTATTAATCTTGATTGATGCAGCAAAAAGAGCATCAGCCCGAAAAGTAACTGCAGTGATTCCATATTTTTGTTATGCCCGGCAGGATAGGAAAGATCAACCACGAGTATCGATAACAGCAAAACTGGTTGCCAATTTATTAACCACAGCCGGAGCTGACAGAATAATAACTATGGATTTACATGCTCCGCAAATTCAAGGTTTTTTCGATATTCCGGTAGATCATCTGTATTCGTCTGCAATATTTTCGTCTTATTTCAATAAGAAAAAGATACGTGATCTGGCGGTAGTTTCTCCGGATGTCGGTAGTATTAAAATCGCGCGTTCTTTTGCAAAACGATTGGATGCAGAATTAATATTAATCGACAAACGAAGACCTAAACCTAATCATACCGAAATAATGAATATTATCGGTACGGCAGTTAATAGAAATATTTTAATTGTTGATGATTTAATTGATACAGGGGGTACATTTTTGAATGCCGTAAAAGCGCTGAAAGATGCCGGAGCAAAAGACATATATGGTGCTTGTACTCATGCAATCTTATCCGGCGATGCAATAGACCGCATCGAACAAAGTGAAATCAATAAATTATATATCACAAATACAGTTGCTGTAGATAAAAAAATAAAAAAAATGAAAAAAATTCACCTTCTTTCGGCAGATTATATTTTTGCTGAAGCGATAAAAAGGTGTTACAAAAACCAATCAATTAGTTCGCTTTTTGATGTTTTCAAAGGATAAACTTAAAAGGATTAACAATGGCAGAAATTAATTTAAACGCCGATTTAAGAGAAACAATCGGTAAAAAAGTGGGAGCTTTACGTCGGAAAGGTAGTATTCCCGGAATATTTTATCAACATGGTGAAAAAAACATTTCTATTCTGGTAAACGAACGGAATCTTTCCAAGCTAATACACTCTACTGAAACGCATTTAATCAATCTAAAATTTAATGATGGTAATGAGTTGAAATGCATTATTCGTGATTTTCAGATGGATCCG
The DNA here is from genome assembly GCA_964437735.1 of uncultured Ignavibacteriaceae bacterium. Classification (GTDB taxonomy): domain Bacteria; phylum Bacteroidota; class Ignavibacteria; order UBA10030; family BY39; genus CAYTID01. The sequence continues at coordinate 2,640 of CAYTID010000097.1, forward strand.
GTTACCGAACGCCCTCTCCATGTAGATTTTCAGGGAATTCGCGCAGATGAAAAATTAACACTTGAAATTCCCGTGGTTATCGTAGGGGGTTCTCCTCAAGGGGTTAAAGACGGCGGAATCCTTCAACATATTGCACACAAATTGAAAGTATCTTGTTACCCGAAAGATATTCCGGAACACATTGAAATCAATGCTGAAAATTTATTAATAAATCAATCTATCCATGTCAGTGATATCAAAACAGAAAATTACGAAATATTGGATAGTGAAACATTAACAATCCTGGCTATCTTACCACCATTGGTTGAAAAAGCCCCGGCAGCATTGGAAGAAGAAGCTGTAACTGAACCTGAAGTTGTCGGTAAAGGAAAGAAGACTGAAGAAGAGGAAGAAGAATCGAAGTAATTTCTTTTCTAAAAATTGGAATGTTCAACATATCTCAAAATTATTAAGTGAAATTTGTAGTAGGACTAGGAAATCCAGGCTCGGAGTACGAAGGTACACGACACAATGTTGGTTTTAGAGTAATCGAAGCTTTAAAGGAAAGATTAAACATCAAAATGCTTTCCGGAAGAGGCGATTACCAAATCAGCTTTACAACTTATCAAGGGAATAAAGTCGGTATCGTAAAACCGATGACCTATATGAATAATAGCGGTTTAGCCGTTATTGATATCATAGATAGGTTTAAAGCCACACCTGAAAATATACTTGTTGTTTGTGATGACTTTATGCTGCCTCTTGGCATCATACGAATCCGTCAGCGAGGAACCGATGGCGGGCACAACGGCTTGTATTCGATTATCTACCATTTGAAAGATAATAATTTTGCGCGTATCAGACTTGGGATTGCGGGTAAAACTATGCCTCGTAAAAAAGAGGAAAAAAATCATTATGTACTAGCCAATTTTGAAAATAACGAATTGGAAACCGTTGAGGATATGATAATGAGAGGTCGGAACGCTTCTTTAGTATTCATCAGCGATGGACTTAACGCAGCAATGAATAAATATAATGAAAAACTCATGGAGAAATAAACTTTTATGACTTTAATATCAAACTATTCAATCGTTCTTGGTTTTTTTGGTCTCCTTGTTGCCTTTTTCATCTACCTCTCGATAAAAAAACAATCAGACGGTAATGAAAAAATGAGATCAATAGCCTCGCAAATTCAAATCGGTGCGATGGCATTCTTACGAAGAGAGTATAGTGTTTTAGCAATTTTCGTATTAATCGTTTTTGTTTTATTAGGATATTTTTTAGGATGGCCTACCGGTACTGCATTTCTTAGCGGAGCTATTTGTTCCGCTTTGGCCGGATTCTTCGGCATGAAAGCAGCAACAAAGGCAAATGTTAGAACCGCACAAGCTGCCAAAGAGAAAGGACAAGGAGCTGCCCTTCTTATCGCTTTCAACGGTGGCGCAGTAATGGGAATCAGTGTTGCCAGTCTTGGATTAATCGGGGTTGGAATATTCTTTATGATTTACGGAAATCCCGAACATGCCAAAATTATAAACGGTTTTGCAATGGGTGCAAGCTCGATTGCATTATTTGCACGCGTTGGCGGTGGTATTTACACAAAAGCTGCCGATGTTGGATCCGATTTAGTTGGTAAAGTCGAAGCAGGGATTCCCGAAGACGATCCGCGTAATCCCGGTGTCATCGCTGACAACGTAGGCGATAACGTAGGCGACGTTGCCGGAATGGGCGCCGATATTTTTGAATCATACGTCGGCTCCATCGTTGCTACTATTGCTATCGCAGCCACTCTCCTACCCGATGGACTATTGAAATTGAAGGGATATCCGGAAATGCCTGATGTCGATATTAAAGCTATTCTAATGACCCTCCCAATCGTTCTGGCAGCTATCGGATTGATCTCCTCATTTGTCGGAATTTATTCGATGAAAGTTTTAAAGAAAATAAATCCTGCATCTGCACTGCGCTATTCGACATTCATTTCGGCAGGTTTATTCCTGTTAGGAAGTTTGCTTATCACACAAACTTACGATGTGAGTAACAATGTTTTCTGGGCAATTTTCTTCGGCACAATTGGCGGGATATTTATCGGACTTATAACTGAATATTATACTTCATCTACACCAATAAAAAGAATTGGACAAGCCAGTAAAACAGGTGCAGCTACGAATATTATTCATGGAATTGCAGTCGGTTTAGAATCCGTTGCCCTTCCGGTAATTGCAATTTGTATTGCAATATTTATCTCGAATGAAGTTGCAGGTTTATACGGAATTGGAATCGCTGCCGTTGGCATGTTAGCAACAGTTGGAATTACAATGTCAGTCGATGCGTACGGACCAATAGCGGATAACGCAGGTGGAATTTCTGAAATGTCAGGTTTAGGTACCGACGTCAGAAAAATTACTGATGGTTTGGATGCACTCGGAAACACTACAGCCGCAATCGGTAAGGGTTTCGCAATCGGTTCAGCAGCGTTAACCGCTCTGGCACTCTTCGCAGCTTTTTCACAAGCTGTTAATAATACTATAGTCACAAAGCTTGCCCAGCTAAACGCATCCGGCGAAGAACTGTTAGGTAAATGGAAAATATATAACATATTAAATTCTCATGGCGAAAGTCCATTACAAATTATTGTAACAGACCCATCGGTTGTCATCGGTTTATTTATTGGAGGTGTACTCCCCTTTTTCATTGCAGCATTAACAATGACTTCGGTTGGTAAAGCTGCGGGTGAAATGGTCGATGAAATCCGCCGACAATTTCGCGAAATTCCCGGTCTTTTAGCCGGAGATCCAAACGCAAAGCCTGATACCGCAAAATGTGTTGATATATCAACGTCAGCCGCATTAAAAGAAATGATATTACCGGGTCTGACCGCTGTAATAGCTCCTGTAATAGTTGGCTTTTTATTAGGTCCAGAAGCATTAGGCGGAATGTTAGCCGGTGCGACTGTTTCAGGTGTTCTATTGGCATTAATGATGGCAAACGCAGGCGGCGCATGGGATAACGCTAAGAAAGCAATAGAAAAAGGTGAAGTCGAAGGCGAGAAAAAAGGTTCGGAAGCTCACAAAGCGGCTGTAGTCGGCGATACAGTAGGCGATCCCTTTAAAGATACATCAGGTCCATCAATGAATATTCTCATTAAACTAATGTCTGTTGTATCTCTTGTTATTGCGCCTTTACTTTTAAGATAATATAAATAAATAACCCTGCTTATCTTAATATTTAATTGAAGAGATAAGCCAGAATAAATTAATATAAACTGTCCACAGGGCATGAAAGGAAAACATGGAACCAAAAAAAGGAGACTATGAAACAACATTCATAGTAAACGCATCGCTTGACGATCCTCAAGTCGATGCAATAATCACAAAAGTCCAGGAACAAATTACACGCTACGGCGGCGAGGTTACCTCAGTAAATAAGTGGGGTCGCAAACGCCTTGCATATGCAATCAAAAATAAGAATACCGGTTTTTATACACATATCGAATTTATCGCAGCCGGTTCCTCGATTCAACAGTTAGAAAGATTCTATAAGTTAGATGAAAATATCATACGTTTTCTGACCATTCAACTCGATAAAAAAGCGATGAAAGCAAAATTACAGCCTAAAAATACTGAGACCATCAACGAACATAGAGATGTTTTAGATGGAGAAAGTAAAGAGCCTCTTTTTGAAAGTGATAACCCGGCAATATAATTAATAATTGACGGAGAATAATTTTCATGGCAGATTTGAAACTACCCGAACTGAATAATGTAATGATTGTCGGAAATCTAACAAAGGATCCGATATTCAGAAAAACAACTACGAGTACACCTGTAGTCAATTTTACAATCGCTTCGAACCGACGCTATCGCGATTCGAATAATTTATGGCAGGAAGATGTTTGTTTTATCGGTATTGTCGCTTGGAATAAATTGGCTGAAAGTTGCAGTCAATGGTTAAAAAAGGGTTGTGCGGTATTTGTTGAGGGCGAATTGCAAAGCAGAAACATCACAACAGACGACGGTTTCAATAAAAACATAGTAGAGATCAAAGCTAAAAGAATTCAATTCCTTAATAAAAAAGAACAGGAAGTAGAAATTCTCATAGGTAGCTCTGCTAACGACGAATCTATAAATATAACTGAAAACGATTCGTTCGATAAATTTTTAACTGAAGAAGAATCACAAATTTTAAAGGATTAATAAAATGATAAAAAAAGAACTTAACAGTACAATGTCCACCCTTCGCAGAAAACGTGTCTGCCGATTCTGTGGACCGGAAGAAATCTATATAGATTATAAGGATGAAAAACGCCTGCAACGATTTATTAACGAACAGGGAAAAATAATTCCTAAAAGAATTACCGGTACTTGTGCAAAACACCAACGCGAATTGGTAATCGCCATAAAAAGAGGGCGTCACCTCGCTTTACTACCGTTCGTCTCAGATGCAATAAGATAAGGAGATACCATCATGAAAGTAATATTAAGAAAAGATTTTGATAAATTAGGTAAGGTTGGCGATGTTATCGACGTAAAAGACGGCTACGCACGCAATTATCTTATACCACAGGATGTCGCTTACGCAGTAACTCCGGGAAATTTAAAAGTTCTTGAAGAAGAAAAAAAGCAACATGCAATGCGTGAACAAAAAGAAGAAAGAACTGCCGAAAAGCTCGCTTCTAAACTCGATAATGTTTCTGTAACTATTAAAGCCAACGTGGGCGAAGACGATAAACTCTTCGGTTCAGTAACCTCACAAATGATTTCTGAATCATTGCAGGAACAGGGATTCTCCATAGATAAACGGATCATCGAACTCGAAGAACCGATTAAAGCCCTTGGTATTTATACAGTACCTGTAAAACTACATCAGAAAGTTACAGGAAAAGTAAAAGTTTGGGTAGTAAGAGAATAATTTAATTCCTAATTTTTAACTAAAAGGGGCTGTCTCAAAAGTGAGTCAGCCTCTTTCATTTTTTTATAGGAAATGA
>CAYTID010000098.1:0-7493 GCA_964437735.1 uncultured Ignavibacteriaceae bacterium
ATGAAACAAGATCAAATTTTTCACCATCGCCGTAGTAGCAACTTTTAATGCAAATAAATAGTGTGAATGACCCCAGCCAACCCTGTCTACATATTCATCGGGAGTATAAGTCGAATCATATATCAAAACATCTGTATCTTTTGCAAATTGGTAAATTTTTTGATTCGGATCATCTGAATACTGCAAAAACTTTTCTATGACATGTTCTTCAACATTCCGGATAGATTGTACACCATGCTTATCAAACGGCTCATTATCGCTAATGTAAACTATTGATTTACCCTCGCAGAAAATCCTGAATCCTAAAGCATTAGAGGGGTGGTTCAAATAGATTGATTTTACAGATGAATTGAATACTTTAAAATCTTCCTCGCTCACAGTTTTAAAATTTATTGTAGCTTTCAATTCGTTAAGTTGAATCGGGAAATAATATTTTTTCATTTGATCGGCTATTATCTGATCTAATGTTACGTTCTTTGATGCTGAGGATATAATAGTGATTTCGTTTCCGGAAACAAAAGCCGGTTTAAAAAAAGGAAATCCCTGTATGTGATCCCAGTGAGGATGGGAAATCAACAGACAGGTATTTATCGACTCACCGCTGAGGATAAGTTCGTCTCCCAGGTTACGGATCCCGGTACCGGCATCGAGTATAATTAAATTATCGTCATCTAAGCGTACTTCAACACACGGAGTGTTTCCACCATATTTTACAGTTTCTTTTCCCGGGGTAGGAATCGAACCTCTTGTTCCCCAAAACTTAAGTTTCATTAACCTAAATATTTTTTACTAATAAGATTTTGCATACTCAACATAATTCAGAGATGATAATTCTAACGACTTCATTTCGTCTTCCGTTAAATTCCTGATAATTTTGCCGGGCATTCCGGCAACCAAAACACCGTCGGGAATTTTTGTATTCTGCAAAATAAGCGCTCCTGCTGCTATCAAGGAAAAATTCCCTATAGAAGCGCCATCCAATACAATCGCACCCATACCAATTAAAGAATAATTTCCTATCTTACAAGCATGAAGTATAACCCTGTGGCCAATTGTTACTCCTTCACCAATAATTGTAGGATGTGATTCACTTACATGAATTATTGATAAGTCTTGAATATTAGTCTTTTCTTTTACTAATATCGAATTTACATCGCCACGCAGAACAGAGCCAAACCATATGCTTGAATCTTTTTCGATTGTAACATTTCCGATAATGTTCGCGCTATCTGCAACAAATGCCGGATTAACTAATTTCGGTTGAAAATTTTTATATTTTATTAACATATCAGCCTGAAATATATTTTGGTGGCATCCAATTATTTTTTTTCCATTCTATAAGTTCAATTCTGACTTTCCCGATTAATACTTTCATTTTCGCTACAATCGGAACTCGCTCGTTATCATTACTAAACCAACCCTCAAACTTGCCAGAAAATCCATAAATACCAGTAAAATCTGCCTGTCCGTCAAATTCGACAACTTCAACAGGGTAATCGACTGCATCAATTTCAACACTCTTTGTCCGGTTGGAAAAATTAATTGTAGTATTGACTATTTTTTCATTTACTATTGTTGGAATTTTTACAGCACGGTTTTGGTATAAATGAAACCTGGAAAAATAGAACAATGACAGCCCATCTTGATAGTAGTCATTTATTCTCATCGTATCACGTTTGTTGATGATATTTTTTTTCCATTTTCCATACTCGAGATACATTTTTTTTTCAGGGTAATCAAAGTTATATGTTATATAATCTGTATATGTCGAATACTGCGACCTTGATCTGAACCAATCTGAATATATATTAATATTTAGAAAACTTTCATAAATTTCATGTAAGTCTACGAACGGAATTCCCCGATAACTATCGATATACGCAATCGTTTTATAGTAGCTGTTTTCTCCATTCTCGACCTTATCTATGACTTTTAGCTTTATCTCTCCAAGATTAAAAAAAGCATAGCTGACACTATACACCAGTTCTTCACCGATTTCGAGTTTAAAATTTTTGTGATCCTTAAGTTTCTCGTCTTCTTTAGCTAATTCCGCAGCATTTTGGATACTAAAGAAGTAAAAAACCAATACAATAAGAGATAAAATTCTTATACTCATTTTAAAAAATATATTAAAGAAATTATTCTCCAATATCATTCCTGTCTTATTTTAATCGCGCTATCTTTTCAGCTTCCGGAAACAATCCTAGCGCTTTCTTGAATTGTTCATCTTCTTTGTGTATTACAGGATAATACCCTTCGTTACCCCAAATGTTTCGTCCAATTTGAGCTTTAGCTAATGCTCTGACAAATTTTATATCTTTTTCATATTGTTCAGCATTAAATTCGATTTCCTTTTTCTTGGCTAATTCTTTTATCATGCTCAGCATATCCTCAGTGATTTCAAAATTATTTAAAAATTTTTGAAAATCTTTTTCGTATTCCTGTTTAAAATTATTCCCAAAAATTTCGAAGTAACGGTTTGTAAATTCTAAAAACACCCCCCTGCCTCTCAACATGGCAGTATAATTTTCTAACCTTTCAGATTTTACAATGTAATCGGGAGTGATTCCACCTCCGCCATAGACTGTTCTTCCTCCTGCAGTTTTATACTTTGGCTTTGCAGTATCAGTTTCAGCATTGTGGTCAAAATTGGGGATTTCATCCTCTTCGATTTCATGAATGGGTTTTCTGTATTCAGCTAAATCTTTACCATATGGTTTCTGAATCAATCTTCCGGATGGTGTGTAATATTTTGCGATTGTCAATCTGAATGCTGAGCTATCGGGTAAGTCAAATTGCCTCTGAACCAGACCTTTACCGAAAGAAGTTTCTCCGACAACCAATCCCCGATCCCAATCTTGAATAGCACCCGATACAATTTCGCTTGCCGATGCGGAACCATGATTAATTAAAATGATTAAAGGTATATTTTGGTATTTTGATATTCCGCTTGAAATATATTCCTCATTGAATTCGCTTCGCCTTGCTTTCGTGTAAACTATTTTTTTGCCGGAAGGAAGTAATTCATCCGCCATCTTGAAAGCTTGTTCAAGATAACCGCCTGCATTATTCCGCAAATCCAGTATAAGTTTTTTCATCCCTTTATCTTTTAACTTTAATAAAGCTGAAACAAATTCATCTCTTGTTGTTGCAGAAAATCTATTAACACTTATATACCCAACCTCAGAATTAATCATATATGAAACATCAACGCTGTACAATGGAATTTTATCTCTGATAATATCAAATTCCAATAATCCTTTAATTCCGATTCGTGCTATCGATACTTTTACTTTTGTCCCTTTTGGACCTCTTAATTTTTTTGGAACCTCTTCACGCTTGATGCCAACCGAGGAAGTATCGTTTATTTTTACGATCTTATCGCCGGCAAGTATTCCCAGTGCCTCGCTTGGTCCACCCGAGATCGGAGAAACGACCATAAGTGTATCGTTTAATACGTCAAATTCGATACCGATTCCCTCAAAGCTCCCCCTGAATTCCTCTTCAACCCTTTGTAATTGCGATGCAGGAATATATACGGAATGCGGATCGAGTTTCCCTAAAAGTCCTGTAATTGCCCCTTCAACAAGGGTTTTGGTCTCTACATCATCGACATAATATTTCTCCGCCAGACTCAATACATCCCTGAATTTATTAAATTGGACGTAAATATTATCTCCTGAAAATACAGTATTCAATTGAGTCCCAAAAAAGACGGAAACGGTAATAACTATAATCACCGTCGCGATTGAAAAACGTTTCACCATAAATAATCCTCTAAATAATTCTTTCACTTTTTAACATATTTAAATTACAATAGAAAGTCAAATTCTCAACGAATGGGTTTCCACTCATCAAGAATTGATTTTTTTAATAGAACAACTGCAATCGAATTAATAAACCACGATAATAAAACTCTGAAGTATCCTTGTTTTCGGTATCTTCGTGGGGATTCAGACACGCTGATATCCCATAAAAAATATATTTTGCCATGACGACGGATTCTCTTAAACAAATCGAAATCTTCTCCGGCAGCCAACTGTTCGTTATAACCCCCAACTTTAAAAAAGAGTTCTCTTTTAACAACCTGACATTCCCCCCGCCCCATACCCAAACCGATTATATTCAAAGAATAAAAATAATAATTTAGCCAATTGTGAAAAATTTTATCCACGAAATTTTCCTCTTCAGGATGAACATAAACCGGACAGGTGATGCCGGCACAATCAACTTTGTCTATGTTTTTTAAAATCTTCGAAAAAAAATCCTCAATATCATTTATGAGTGTATCGGCATTAATAAATAATAGTGTCTCGCTTGTCGCCGATTTGGCTCCGATATTCCTCCCGATAGAAATATTTTGCTTATAATCTCCAATCTTTTGAATAATTATATCGGCATATTTTCGCGCGATATCTAATGTATTATCTGTAGACCCGCCATCGCTTACAATTAACTCGAGTTGATATTTTTCTTTTATCTCATTAGTAAATTGACTTAATATTTTTTCGAGTAATTTTTCTTCTTGAAGTGAAGGGACTATGACGCTCAGTAATTTCGTTTCCAAACTATTTTTGATATAAATTATTGAATCTCATTTACATTCCAGTTATTTATCAGAGATATTTATTCCGGTTTCATTTGCGGAAAAAATAATACATCCCTAATCGATGTCTGGTTAGTCAATAACATAGTCAGACGATCAATCCCGATTCCTAATCCTGCTGTGGGGGGCATTCCGTATTCAAGCGCTCTCAGAAAATCCTCGTCCAATATATTCGCTTCTTCGTCACCCCGGGCACGCAATTTTGCTTGTTCCTCGAATCGTGATCTTTGATCAATTGGGTCGTTCAATTCAGAGAATGCATTACAAAGCTCACTTCCGTTAACGATAACTTCGAAACGTTCGACGACACCGGCTTTCGTTCTGTGTTTTTTAGCAAGCGGCGACATTTCAAGAGGATAATCCATAATGAATGTGGGTTGAATCAAATAAGGTTCAACCAATTCACCAAAAATTTCATCAATCACTTTACCTGCATTTGCATCTGGGTTTACATCAACATGTAATTCTTTTGCAATTTTATGTAATTCACTCTCGCTCAATCCTTCAATATTTTTTCCCGTATATTTTTGTATAGCATCGAACATCGTAATTCGAGGCCACGGTGGAGCAAAATCGATTTCATTTTTACCAACTGTTAATTTCATCGAGCCGTTAACATTTTCAGCTACTTTGCTGATTAAGTTTTCAACAAGTTCCATCATCCAGATGTAATCTTTATAAGCTACGTACAACTCAAGCATCGTGAATTCCGGATTATGAGTTTTATCCATTCCTTCATTCCGAAAATCTTTTGCGAACTCATAAACAGCATCGTATCCACCGACTATCAAACGTTTAAGATATAATTCATCCGCAATGCGCAAATACAATTCGATGTCGAGTGTGTTGTGATGCGTAATAAAAGGTCGTGCAAACGCTCCCCCGTAAAGAGTCTGAAGAATCGGTGTTTCAACTTCAAGATATCCCAGTTTATTAAAATATTCTCTTATTGAATTAATAATTTTTGCTCTTTTGATAAAAACTTCCCTTACCTCCGGATTCACTATCAAATCAACATACCTCTGACGATAACGCAATTCTTTATCAGAAAACGGGTCGTACGTGATTTTATTCCCCTGCTCGTCAGTTTTTTCTTTAACGATTGGAAGAGGTCTCAAAGATTTTGCCAGCAATTCCAAATGTTCTGCATGAATTGAGATTTCGCCGGTTTTGGTCTTAAATACGTATCCCTTCACACCTATTATATCACCGATATCCATCAATTTAAATGCATCATAGACCGGTCCCAATTCATCCCTTTTTAAGTAAACCTGAATCTTGCTCATAGAATCCTGAACATGGCAAAATGATGCCTTTCCCATCCTTCGGAGAGACATTATCCTTCCGGCAACAACGACAATTTGTTTTGGTCCATCTTCTTTAAAATCGTTAATTATCGTAGCTGAAAAATCCTGCCTGTCAAAGTAATAAGGATATGGATTAATACCATGAGCATGAAGTTCTTTTACTTCTTCATGCCTTCGGCGCACTAATTCGTTCAATTCTTGATGATATATGTCGATATTTTCTTTTGTATTACTGATATTTTTTTCTTCTTGCAATTTAATCTCCAATAAAATTTGTATGAAAATACAAAGATTTTTGCACTAAATCAATTTTCATATTTTAAGAATTCCTGATCTAATTACTTGAAAATCTATCAATTTCTGTTTACTTTGAATTAAAAAGGGAAAGAAAATGAAAATCGGTATTACATGTTACCCGACTTATGGCGGAAGCGGAGTTGTAGCTACAGAACTGGGTAAAGCGCTCGCAATGAGAGGACACCAAATTCATTTTATAAGTTACGCGATGCCGATGCGACTCGACCGATTTTATGATAACATTTTTTATCATGAAGTCGAGATGGCGAGTTATCCCCTTTTTGAATTCCCATTATATACACCAGCCTTAGCGAGTAAAATGGTTGAAGTGGCAAAATTCGAAAAACTCGATATTCTTCACGTTCATTATGCAGTTCCACATGCGATAAGCGCATTTCTGGCTAAACAAATTATCGGAAATTCAATAAAAATTATTACAACGCTTCACGGGACTGATATAACATTAGTTGGATTAGAACCAAGCTTTCTCCATATGATGAAATTTATTATTGAACAAAGCGACGGGGTTACAGCTGTTTCACAGTTCCTAAAGGACAAAACCATTACCAATTTTAAAATTGATAAAGATATCGAGGTTATTCATAATTTTATTAATCCTGAAATATTTAAAAGAACCGATAATCCGGAATTGAGAAAATCGATAGCACCGAACAATGAAAAAATAATAACGCACACATCTAATTTCAGACCTGTAAAACGCGTCCCCGATGTTATAAAAACTTTTTCTGAAATTTTAAAAAAGGTGAATGCCAAATTAATACTAATAGGCGACGGACCGGATAGATCGGCATGCGAATTACTATGCAGGGAATTAAACATATGTGAGCATGTAAAATTTTTTGGTAAACAAACCGACATAATACCTATACTTTCCATTTCCGACTTATTTCTAATACCGAGTCAATCCGAGAGTTTCGGTCTTGCGGCTCTCGAAGCTATGGCGTGCGAAGTACCGGTGATTTCTTCTAATGTAGGAGGTCTGCCTGAACTTCAGATACACGGTGAAACGGGTTACATTGCAGAGATCGGTGATGTAGACAGGATGGCAAAATATTGTATTGACCTTTTGACAAACGATACAAAACTCAAACGGTTTTCCTCTGCTGCAAGAAATCGTGCTGTTAGTGCTTTTAATGAAGATAATATCGTTATAGAATATGAAATGTATTACAAAAAAATATCCGGTACGTCTGACCTTAATCTGTCAGACACACTTTATAATTCGACACGCTGAAGCGTATCGTACCAACCTGACACGGTAC
>CAYTID010000099.1:0-7424 GCA_964437735.1 uncultured Ignavibacteriaceae bacterium
GTAGCTATAGATGTCAACGAGGTCAAGATACAGCCCCCGATTCTTTACAGTCTTTGCGTGTTCGAGCGCGCGCATAGCAACTGATGCTATTGCCATTCCCGGGGGAAGAGCGAGCGCTTTTTGTGTAGAAGTTATACAGACATCAATTCCCAAATTATCGACATCAATCTTTACGCCCCCGAGAGAGCTTACAGCGTCCACAAGCCAATAGACGTCGGGATACTTTTTCTTCAACTCGGCAAACCGTTTCAGGTCGTGCATAATTCCCGTACTGGTTTCGTTGTGTGTTATTGTAAATACATCGTACTTACCTGTCGATAAATACTGGTCGACAATTTCAGGTGTAGTTGGTTTTCCCGGCTCTGCAGAATGTTTGTCAGCCGGTATTCCGTTAGCCTCTGCCATCTTGAACCATCGATCGCCAAAAGCGCCAACCGAAAATACTACTGCTCGTTTTGCAGTTAAGGATTTGAGTGAACCTTCCATCAAGCCCGATCCTGATGTTGTTGAGAGTAGAACAGGATTTGCCGTGTACATTAATTTACGAAGTTTTTCTGTAATCTCACGTTGTAAATTTGAAGCATCTTTGCTCCGATGCCCTATCATTGGAGTTGCCATTTTTTCTAAAACTTCCGGCGCTACCTCAGTAGGACCCGGAATGAATAACTTTTTGTGCATATAATTACCCTTTTTTAAAATTATAATAAATAATTGTTTTTCAGTGAGAACAAGAATCGCTAGAAAAATTCTGTATCGAAATGATATTGATTTTAGTCAATCTGATACAATTTTAAGCATTTTTTTGTAAATTTCCAAAATTCTCATTTATTATGTAAAGCAAAAAATTGTCTTTTACACAATATCTTACTTTATTAAGCAAAAGTTGTAATCAAATAATAATATGAAGAAAAATTCAAGATTGATAATAAATGAAAATATTTCAATCCATTTAACAGAGCTTAATTTCCGGTTTTCCAGAAGCGGGGGCAGGGGAGGACAGAACGTAAATAAAGTTGAAACGAGAGTTGAACTCTTGTTCAATATATATGATTCAAATAGTTTTTCGGATGAAGAGAAAAATTTATTAACGAATAGACTAAAAAATAAAATTGATAAAGATGGAAATCTCAGGATTGTATCGCAGAAGGAGAGAACGCAGGGGAGAAATAAAGAATTAGCCGTTGAACGATTTGTGAAGACAATTCAAAAAGGATTGTTTAGAAGGCGTAAAAGAATTTCCACAAAAAATCCTGAAAGTGTAAATGAGGATAGAATTAAACTGAAGAAATTGCAAAGCCACAAAAAAGAACTCAGAAAAAAAGTAACTATTACGGATTAATTTCAAACAGTTTATATAAAATACCGCTATAGCAGTAATTATCACCTATTATGATCCCTTTCCTATAAAATTATATTAAAATACTTGACATTTTACTGTTAAAGCAATAAATTTTGTTAGTATATTATGACATCGATTCACAACATATCGGATATCATCAGATTTCATAGAAAGAAGAGTGGTTTATCCCAAAATCAACTCGCAATATTAGCGGGAGTGGGCAAAACAGTAGTCTTCGATATAGAAAAAGGAAAAGATACGGTTCAATTAAATTCTCTCCTTAAAGTTCTCAATGCTCTTAATATAAATATAGAACTTACCAGCCAATTAATGAAAGAATATACAATCGTTCGCGGAGATGAAAATGAGAAGAGCTAATGTATTTGTCAACGATCTTCTCGCGGGAGTTTTGGAAGAGATTGAAAAAGGGAAGAGTTATAAATTTGCATACATCGAAAATTATTCCGGTGATCCCGTCTCGCTTGCAATGCCGGTCTCACAAAAAGAATTTTTCTATAAAAACTTTCCACCTTTTTTCGACGGCGTTCTTCCCGAAGGAATTCTCCTCGAAGCTCTGCTCCGTCAATACAAAATCGATCGTAATGATTTCTTCAGTCAGCTGGTGACGGTTGGACATGATCTTGTCGGCGCTGTTACTGTTGAGGAAATATCGTGAAATTTTGTCCTATCACATATCAGGAAATTTTAGAAGGTAAGTATTCACAGAATGGATTGCACCAGTTATCGAAAAAGCTCAACTCATTAAAAGATATTCCGTATAGCGCCGATGAGCAGCGGATCGAAGCCGTCGCAAGAGCCGGCAAGATGTCTATTCAGGGAGTCCAGCCCAAACTAAGCGCAAAACTCGATGTGAAAAATCAATCTTTCAAAATAGTCGATACAAAAGGGGAATATATCTTAAAACCTCAAAGTCATCTTTATCCCGAACTTCCGCAGAATGAAGACTTGTCTATGCGACTGGCATCAATAGCCGGTGTAGAAATTCCACTTCATGGTCTGGTTTTTTCAAAGGATGGATCTCTAACCTATTTTATTAAAAGATTTGACAGGAAAGGAAAGAAAAAATTTGCGGTTGAAGATTTTGCTCAGCTTCTTGGACATACACGCGATACTAAATACGACTCGAGTATGGAACAGGTATCTGGAGTTATTGAGAAATATTGCACATTTCCGGTCATTGAAAAAGTAAAATTATTCCGCCTGTCTTTGATTAATTATCTCCTTGGTAACGAGGATATGCACCTTAAAAACTTTTCTTTAATCAGGCATGGGAATAAAATTGAACTCTCACCGGCTTACGATATAATAAATACAACCATTGCGTTAAAAAATCCTGTCGAAGAGCTTGCACTTCCGTTAGCCGGTAAAAAGAACAATCTTTCGCGCAAAATATTTTTGGAGTATTTCGGAGTTGAAAGACTTTCACTCACTCAAAAAGCAGTTGATCAGGTGACAAAACAGATTCTCAATAGTTTTTCTTTATGGGATGATTTTATAAACAGAAGCTTTCTGTCGGATAAAATGAAAGATTTATATAAAGATGTTATCAAAAAACGTCGGAAAGTTTTGCAATTCTAAAATTCTAGTTATCAGTTATCCTCTTGACACCGGGAGATTCTAAAACCTCCCCCAAAATCTCACCCGCAAGTTTTTGTAGCCCGATCTGTTTATTAATCGGCTGGCTCTTGGCATAATGTGTTATACCGTTAAACAAGTCATATACTGTTGATTCGGAAGATAAGGTTTTTATAATTTCATTAGCACCGGATATACCTATAATTGAGTTTAATTTTTTCTTTGTTGCGGTAATATTGTTCGCTGATGTTTTCTCCGTGCTGATTTTTAATGCGTTCATTATATATTCAAAAGATTTTGTGCTTTCATCAATTGTCCGGTATAAAAAATCGGACATTTCATTTTCAGTATAACCGTAATGTACACGTGATTCATTTGCTTTTCCGACACGGACAACTGCGCCGTTTGAACATACATACCTTAATATATAATGAGTCATCATCAAAGTATGAAATCCCGTTTCTGAATTGAACAAGTTATATCCGAAACCGAATTCATCTCCCGCTATCGGATATCCCTTCAATTTAATTTCGCTGTAAATCCTCGTAAAAAAATCGTTTCTGTCGATCGATTCTATGCCGAGCGCGCTTGCCATTTCTATCACATCCAGATCGTTTACCTCGGTGTATTTATTGCTCGTGATAGTAAGCGCTTCGCCGTCCTCAGTTTTTATATTCACTTCATCGCTTTTAATTAATAACAGGAAATCATTCAGTATCGACGTGATCGTATCTATACCGAATTGCCTGAACTTGTTTTCTGTAAACGAAAACCATCTCAGCAACTTTAAATAAAATGATTTTCGAATGGGATATTCTTTAACCTTCCCGTTTAAGAACAATTGCAGAAACAGCATCCGCCCATCATTGTTTATCGAGAGTTTTTCGGGAGGCAATTTATAAATCTGGAGATTGCGGCTTTTTAAAAAATCCGCAACCTCCGCTACCCCCGCCCTCCGGAAAATCCTACCTTCCCCTAAATTCATCCCTTTTTTTCGATTTTTCTATGTTAATCCCCGCTAAGTGAATCAGATGTCCTTCGTATCTGAGTTCAAATCCTGTGTGCTTATCTGATTCATATCTTTTCTCCGTACCAATGCCGGCGCCCTCGACAATCTGATAATCTGTTTTTTCCAATTCATCAAAGAAATTCAGTGTAACGTATTTCGCTTCGGCTTCATCAAGCTTTTTCTTTTCTTTCATATAATAAGTTTCCATCGCAACGCCGCGTATAATCTTCGGGAAGTATTCCGTATACACATCCGTCCTGTTAAATAAATCGGTGCTTAACAGTTTACCCCCGACAAATACAGCCACTCCGTTCGCTTCGGAATTGGGTTTGAACTTCGAAACATATTCATCGAATTCATCCTTCTTGTTATCATAAATATCGGGAAGATTCATGGTATTGGAGTGAACATTTAATTTTAAAGAAAAATTTGTAACGCTATCCCAAACCTCGTGTTGATTTGCCTCGTGCTTCATTCCCTTTTTAAAATTATCAAATATCGCTCTCGATTTCACATTCCTTATGTATGATGGTGCGGAAAAAGAGGATTCGCTGAAATTATTTGATCGGAAACTCCAGCGTCCCTGCTCAACACAGCTGACAGGTATATACGTCTTCGACTTGGGTGCGAGAAGTATTGATGTGTTTATTACGCGATTCTGTTTCGCTCCGGCAAGTATGTCCCCATCCATAAAAAATACATAATCCTCCGAGTGGTTGATTACAATTATTTTGTTAACATTGCCCGATTCGTTAACCTCTTTTACTTCAATTCTTTTGTTGGAAATTGCCTCGGCGCAGCTTACATATTTAAAAGTGTCCCGGTTCTGATCGGTGAACTGCACCAATCCCAAATTTCCCGCCGTCTGATAATCAATTATTTTTATCTGCATAAAAATCTCCTTATTTGTGACTGCAATATAAATGAGCCGGATATATTTTACAGTATCATTTTATGATATTTATTATTGACAATAAATGTTAAAATCACTATTATTATTGAAATATTTGGAGAAGGCGCATGATAGATTTACAGACTAAGTTCAAACGCCAGATAGAAATATTGGGGCTCTGTATAGCAAATAAAAATGGGGAAGCCTTAAAAATTATTGATCTGGCTGATTTTTTTAATGTCGAAGAGCTGACAATAAAAAGGGATCTGCAGGAATTAAGAAGTTACGGTATTGATATACATTCCGAAAAAAAGAAGGGGATATGTTTGTTTTCTCCTATCGAAGGCGATAAACTGAAATCTCTCATGCTTCAGTATCTCGGACTTTGCCACACGAACAACACATTTGATAAATCTACAGGATTGATGATCAAAAAATTAAAGGAAAATGCTCTGGGGAATGTTGTAACACTTCAGCGCTGTATTGACCTATCGCTTGTTGCTTTCATAGATTATCAGAAGGAAGAAGGGGACATTGAGAAGAACAGGGAAATCCATCCGTTGCGTTTGTTCAGAAGTGAAAATTACTGGAGGATACTTGCAATCAACGACGGAAAGATAAAACAGTATCATCTGAATAAATTGATATCCGTTAAAGCTACGGATAAAAAATTTAAGCGGATTCCCGATAAGCAGATTGATGAGCTGTTTCAATTTTCTTGGAAAAGTTGGATAGGTAGTGAGAAGCACAACATAAAACTCTGTATAGCAAAAGAGTGGGCAAAAGTATTAATCCCGAAGCAATTGATGGAACACCAAACCCGCATGCAATGCGATGACGGTTCTGTAATATTCGAGACAGTCGTAAATTCACTTCAGGAAGTCGCCGCATGGGTACTAAGCTTCGGCGGCGGTGTAAAGGTAATCGAGCCGAAGGAATTGAAAGAAAGAGTTGTCAAGCTGGCTGAGGGAGTGCTGGGGAATTATAAAAATCTAGATAAATAATCTATGGCAAACATAATTAAAACTACAAAGAGGCAAATTGAAATACTCACCTTAGTTCTGCAAAATCCGAATATGTATAATATAATGGATATTGAGGGTTTGTTTTCAATAAAAAGAGCAACAGTTGAACGGGATATGTTACAAATAAGGTCGTGGGGGATTGACCTCCACAGTATCAGGGGAAATTTTTGTGTTGTCACTCCGGTCACTCCCCAAAAATATGTTGAATTGCTTTCTATGTACATCGCATTCTCATCTTCTCAATCTGTTTTTCATAAAAGTCTTGCTCTTATACATAAAAGCCTGAAGGATAAATCATTGTCAACGTTTATCATAATAAACAAGGCAATTGACGAGAGCATAGTAATGCAGTTTACCTACTATAATTTGCAATCGAATAAAAAAGAGCAGCGAACCATCAATCCTTATGGATTAACGCTGATTGGTAAAAGATGGCTGCTTCTCGGTTATGTAAATGAGTATAAGCAAATACGACATTACTTAGTTGAAAATATCAGTGACCCGGTTTTACTTAATAAGCATTTCAGGTTAGACAGGAAATTTGATTTAGCAAAGTATTATGAAAATACATGGGGACGCTGGCACAGTGAAAAAACGCAAAACGTAAAGATTTGGTTTGATAAATCGGTTGCTCATATTGTGGAAAACAGGTATTGGCATGTAAACCAGAAAGTGAAGAAGCAAAAGGATGGTTCGGTAATATTCGAAGCAAATGTAAGCGGACTTAATGAAATTACAAATTGGATATTGCCATGGGGTAAATTGGCAAAAGTGATTGAGCCGGAGGAGTTAAGTAAAAGAGTAAAAAAAATAGCTGAAGAAATTTTAACAGGATTATAAAAGATATTTTTAGTAATAAATGTTAGTAATATTAACAAAAGGAGAATTGATATTATGCCTATTAATAAAAGAAGAAAAAAACAATGGGAAAAAGCTGATATTTCGTATCAAAATTACATGAACTTTATCATAAATAAGGGAGAAAGATATCCTCTCTCCATTTTAGATTTATTTTATATTAGAAACTTTAAGGGGGGGAATGCATCATTTCATATGGAGGAGAATGTCGTGGCTGATAGGTTAATAGAATATTCCAAGATTCTTAGTGAAATTAATAATAAATTCAAAAATAATTCTCTATCAAATATCAATAAGAAAAAGATTAAAGATCTTATTTGTTTTTCAAAATTGATGTTTAATCTTATTTCTTCATCACTAACAAAGATTGACGGTTTTAATGGTTCTTTTTGTTCTGTGCTATTACATTGCCACTTTCCAAAACTATATCCAATAGCTGATAAATGGCTGTTCAAAAACGTATTAGGAATAGATATACAGTCTTCAAAAGATATAATAAATAACTATGGAGATTTAGTTAAGAGATTTTACAAAATTGCGAAAAGGAGAACGAATAATAGATCTGTTCGGGAAATTGACAAGTATTATTTTATTAGAGATCGAGAGCAATAAAGAAAAATATTAATAATTTTTAACTTATGGAAATATATTGAGACTGTAAAATAATTTGTGTAAATGGAATATTTAGTTTCATAAATAATTAGC
>CAYTID010000100.1:0-7288 GCA_964437735.1 uncultured Ignavibacteriaceae bacterium
AATGAATATCCACATCAAGTAGCAGCGAGGTTGAGAGAACAAGCCTATAACACGATCGCACAATTAGATGGCGAGGCAAAATTTCTCTGTTTCCCTGATATCATTTCTGCAGATGATAGTTCTAAAATTTTTAATTTATGGGAACGCGACTTACTATTTCCTAAATTGAGAAAACTTATTTTAGATTATAGACCTGATATTATTTTATTAGCCCGCGATCGGTGTTTCGGTACGGGGAGTCCTTTAATTACTTTTTTAAAGGGAGAAATAAACAACGCATTAATTGGCATTTCAGAAAAAAAACAGCCAATACCAAGATTTTTTATTGAAGGCGGTAATGGACGTTCAGTCGTGATACCCGTAAAAAATAGTGATATCAGGCTGAAAAAAAACTATCGGGAAATCGGAGAAAGCCTTAGTCAGAATTATTCTTCGATTGAGGAACAATTAGCTCACTCAAAAACCGACATTCCTATTTATTCAATAGAATCCCAAAATAAAAAAATTTATAAGTTAAAAAATATAGATGATGGTCTTCCTGTTGTTAATTCAAAAAAACTTTTATCTCTTTACTCAAAAATTAAAATATTAACGGATGCCACGCTAAAAGGTTCAACAAAGGTACGAATAAGTAAAAATAATTTTCAGGATGCAGTCGCTTATATCACTGATATTTCTGATAGTGTAGATTATTATTTAAAAAATATTCAATTAATCAATGAGTATGAAAAGTCGTTGATATTAAATTGGAAAAGCAATTTAGATAAGTTGAAAAATTTATTATTGGGCGTAAGCGTGTCGTATTCAGTTAGCGAAACGATACTTACCGAGAGGCAATTAACTTATTTGAATATCCAAAACATTACAGGATTATCTGCGGATGGATCAACGGAATTATATTTCCCGGTAGTTGATCAGGGATGGATCATTAACGAAGACAATCAAAAAAGATTACCTTTGATTCCCGGATCGAATATGAGATTAGTCACCCCCACGGCTGTTGAGTACGACTATCCTTATTCGGTATATAATTTAACACAACCGGTTTTTAAAAAACCGTTTGTCTTTTTTATTATCCACCGCGCGGAAACAAAAGAGAAAAGCTTTATCAAAAAAATCGTATTAAATTTTAATTATTCTCCCCGATTTACAGCAGAAATCATGACTCCGATTGTTAGTGTGTTAGAAAATGAACGGCTTGTGTATAAATTAACGAATCAATCAAGAGACGGAGTTTCGGATGTAATTGCTGTCCGGGATTCTTTTGTCCATTCCAACGACTCTAACTTTAAATTAAGCTACAAAGGTGCAACGCAGCAGGATACATTATTTTTAAACTGGAAACCGGATATAAGCGACGGGGATTATCTGGTTCCTGTAACAATTGACGATACGAAGATTGCTAATTTTGCAGCAAGAAAATTTTCGGTAAATGTGGATACAACGAAACGGGTCGGATTAATCACGAGTTATCCCAATTCATTCCTCAGCGATGCACTCAGACGGTTAGGAATAAAATATACCGAAATATCATTACGTAATGATATTGATATACTTGATGCACATGATGTAATTATAGTGGATCGAAGGGTATTAACTCTCGATAAAAAAATGATTGAAAACAAATCGGCACTGCATTCATTTGCCGAGAGGGGAGGGCATCTGATTATTCTTTCGCAGGATGCTGAAATATGGAACAAAAATCCATTTTTGGAAGATATTAATTTAAATCGCACTTTTTACTCAGCCAAAACTACCGAAGTGGGTATTGATTCAAATCATACATTAGTACAGAAACCTAATAAAATCTCTCAAACCGATTTTGATAACTGGGTTTATCTGTTGAATTATAATGATATTGTTGTTAAAAATACCGCAACATGGGCATTCCCTATACTGTCAGCTAAATCCGGGAGTCCGTTAGTTATAAATAAAAAAATGTTGAGGGGGCATATTTCGTATGTCGATTTGGCTTTGCAAATTCAATTAGTAAACATAAATAACGGTGCATTTAAATTATTGGGAAATCTAATATCTTTTTAGGTGTATTTTGCAAAAAATATAATTTAAAGCTGTAAAACGGCTTGACATCAATTTGTTTTTTATTTATATTCACTTGTAGACAATTTATCAAGAATAATTACAGGCAATTTATTAAACATTGTTAAAACTTTTCTTATTACACAAATTTAATCTGTTATTTTTCCCGAATTAATTATTATTTTTCGAGGAAAAATATTTTTAATTTGTATTTAACTTATTATCAAACAACAAAAGGAGTGCATTATGTTAAAAAAATTATTGATTTTATCTTTAATCATTATTCTTCTTCCCGGAGTAATGCTAACTCAAGCGAAATTTGAACCAGCAAAAAAAGCACCTATCGTTTTTGAAGAGCAATATGTTCCTTCCACACGTCCGGATGTGCCGGTCACGAATGAACCGAATTCGAGCAAGTCGGTAAACTGGATTGCTCTTGATACGATGGCAAATTCATATGGACCAGCAATTGCCGGACCGATAAATCCTATGGCGTATGATCCTTATTCCGATGTCGTTGCAATTGTATATCGTGGAAATCAAAGAACATATGCCGTAAGCTCAGGACAACTCTGGTATAAAATTTCAACGAATAAAGGTGTTTCATGGACGCCGAGGATTCCGGGTGGAATAAATACTTCTATACATAGGTTTGCCAGATATCCGAGTATGGCAATTTCTAATCCGACAAAAGGTCCCCTTTCCGGAACCACAGCATTATTTTCATGGCCTGATTTAGGACCTACGGGTGCCGGGTTCGGTTGGGTTGGTTATGCAGCCGATCAACCAGTTGGCGGCGGTTTTCCTTTTGCCGCGTTTACAGATAATAATAATTATAGTTCACAAGTTCCTTGCTGGGCAAGCGACAATTCAAATTGGATGTTCTGGTCATCAGACCATGGAACAGGAGGCGATAATTCTTATAAATTGTGGAGAACAGAAGACTTTGGTACTATCCAATTTTTGGCTCCGCCAACTTGGTCTGATACTGCCTTCGGTTCCGCGGGCGGTATAACAATGGGTGGTGTGTCCCATAATGGGATTCAATATAAAGGCTCATTAGGAACCTTTCCCCGTACAGCTCCAATCGCAAGCGGCTGGTATCCGGCTTATAGCAAATCGACTGATAATGGTGTAACATGGAGTTTATTTGAAGTGGTTGATTTCAGAACAATTCCGGCATTATCTGCATATGACAGATTGTATGATTATAAAAAAGGAGATGCTTTCGTTTCCTACACCGCAGACATCAATGTTGATATGCATGGCCGTGTCCATTTTATAACCGCTCTTACAGATACGACAACTGATAATAACAGCGGTTTTAATGCTCTCGTAGAAATTTATCAAACAGCCACAGGGTGGGATGGCAAAGTGATCGCACCGATTACAGATTCGACATTCACACGGTTCAGTACAGCCGATAATAATCCTGGTATTGGGCAAATGGGTTTTAATGGTTACTTAGCTTTTAACAAAGACCGTAATTTCATGGTAGCTCAGTGGGTAAATGGTTCGCCAACTGCAGGTGATTCTCTTTGTGATGTATATATTGCCTGGAGATCACTTACAGGCGAATGGTCTGCTCCCATGAATCTTACAAATACAAATGGAAAAAATGAAAACGGCAGTCACTTAGCTCCGATGCTTGGTGAAACAGCAACAAAATATATTGCATTCAGTTCATACTGGTACGAAACCGGTTATAACGGGCATGTACCAATCACAACGAATGCAACTGTGATTTATGGTGCCGCGGTTGAAATTAATAAAACTTCCGTTGGAGAGCCGGTGTTGCCCTTTACGTTCGGATTGGAACAGAACTATCCGAATCCATTTAATCCGAGCACACTTATTAAATATTCAATCAATCAACGCTCAGATGTTAGCTTAAAAGTATTTGACATGCTAGGAAGAGAAGTAGCAACATTGGTTAACACAAATCTCGAAGCAGGTTTATATTCAGTTGACTTCAATGCTGCCAACTTAGCATCCGGACTCTATGTCTATACATTAAAAGCAGGTAATTCGGTTAGTTCGAAGAAAATGATGTTGATGAAATAATTATTAGTTAGAAAAATTATAATTAATTATAATAATTGTGGACGGACTTCTATGATTTTTATGGGAGTCCGTTCCATATATTGTTCAAGAAGTTCTGCAATGATAAATGTATCCATAACATTGCGTGATTATTAAATAAAATATTATAGAGGAGAGAAAATGAAAAGATATGTATTTGGTTTATTCTTTTTCTTGTTATTATCGGTATTGATTACCGCCACTGCTTCCGCTCAATTGGGATTTGGTAAACTAAGCGGTAAGGTGATCGATGTCGATACAAAAGAAGCTTTAGTAAGTGCCAACGTTATATTGGTAGATACTAAAATGGGTGCAGTTTGCGACATCAACGGGGATTATTTTGTACTGAATATTCCTCCGGGAACTTACGATGTTAGGATTTCGCACGTTGGTTATGGACCCAAAACATTTAAAGAAGTTCGTATCGTAGCCGGAGTTACATACGACTTGAATGCCGCATTAAGCACTGACCTGACACTTCCGGAAATTGTGGTTGAAGGTCGAAAGTTTTTCGAAGCCAAAGCAACAAACACCACAAAAGTAATTGACAGCAAGCAAATTGAACAATTGCCCGTTAGGGGAGTCGAAAATCTTGCATCGTTGCAAGCCGGTGTTGTTATATCTGAAGGTAGTGGCGGGGTAAGCGGTAATGCGACTATTAACGTTCGCGGTGGTCGGGGCGGTGAAGTTCTATACATCGTTGACGGTGTACCTCAGAACGATGCATTCACCGGGCTTAACTATTCGCAGGTTAGTAACTCAGCTATTGAACAATTATCCTTCCAAATTGGAGGATATGAAGCAAAGTATGGTCAGGCACAATCAGGTATTATCAGTGTTACGACAAAATCCGGTGGAGCTTCATATTCACTAATGGGTGATGTTCTAAGCTCATCATTCACGGATAATTATGGTTACAATCTTTATACATTGAATCTGAGCGGACCTTTTATTCCGGGGAAAAAGGATCACACTTTTTTCCTTTCAGGTGAAAGAGGCTGGTTTAAAGATGGTAATCCTCGGGCAGTCGGTGTAGAAATTTCCACAATCGATCTAAAAACTGATTATCTGCCGAACACAGCTGCTAGTGTATGGAGATATACAGCCCGAACAACACATTCATTGGGTGATTTTACATTAAATCTTGGTGCGAATATTAATGAACGCAATTTCAGAAGTTATATTCATTCTTATGCAAAACTTAATTCTGAACATAATCCTCGTATCGAAAGAGAAAACTCAACATATAGTGGCAGATTATCACATAATATTAGTGCAAAAACCTTCTGGAATCTAAGTGCAGGTTATAAAGTATTTAAAAATGAACAGGGTGATGGTGTTTGGTTTAAAGATCTCTATGCCTATGGCGATAGCGTAAGAAATGCTGAAATCGGTGTATTTTTACCATCAGCCGGCGGGTTAATACAATTTGATGAAAACGGAATATTTTCCAGAAACGGAAGAGTGAATAACGGATATTTCAGAACTGATAACGGTTCCTGGAACGTTGATTTAGATTTCGTTACACAGCAAGGGGACCACCTTATGCAGTTCGGAGGCGGATATACATACAATATATTGCGATATTATAGTATTGGTCCTCGCCAATTATCCTCCAGAGCAATTCTTGCCTTACCTGATGAATACGAAAGATTCAAACGACTTTCACCAACGGTATTTGGATTTGATATTTTCGGACGGGAAAAAACCGGCAAGGGCCACGAATTTGCGCCACGAAATCCTGTAATTGGTTATGCATATTTACAAGACAGATTCGAAGTTGAGGATATGGTTATCAATCTCGGTCTCAGAATGGATTATTTCGATATGCAAGCTGATATTTTAAAAGATCCTAAGTTACCCTTTGGTGGTGGCAGTGATCCATTGGACTATGATCCCAGTGATTTTATAAGGAAAAAATATGAAATATTCTATTCGCCCCGAATCGGATTGGCATTTCCTGTTACTTCGAACACAACTTTCTACACGATGTACGGAAAATTTATTCAGCAGCCACCTTTGAACCAATTATTTACAACAATTTTTGACCTTGAATTTCTGTTAACTGATAATAACTGGTCAGTTAATAGCGGTCATGTGGGCAGTGAAATCACTACTCAGTATGATCTGGGTTTCAAACAAGTCATTGCTGATAATGCGGCAATAGAAATTGCGGCATTTTATAAAAATACCGAGGGATTAATCAATACATCGACCGTATTTTTCCAACGTCAGGATGGCGGTGAGGTATTGCGTTATATAACACCAACTAATACTGATTTCGGAACAATTAAAGGATTTCAATTATCACTCGATGTTCGCCGGTTAGGATATTTTTCAATAAGAACTGATTATACTTATTCGATTTCTGAAGGAACCGGTTCATCGACCAGCTCGTCATTTACTGCAGCGTTCAGGAATGTTACCGGTGAAATTCCGAAAGTTATAGCACTACTCAATTTCGATCAAAGACATACAGGTGTTGTAAATTTAAATTTCAACGTTCCAAAAGGTAAAATGGGATTATTTGAATTGACGACAGCAAATATGTTGATGACATTCAATAGCGGACGACCATACACTCCATTGGAATCACAAAATATTTTAGCAGGTAGCACAAACTACGGTGATACAAAAGGTTATGTTAATTCGGCAACAGGACCGGCTAATTTCAGAGTTGATTTAAGAATCGAAAAACCGTTTGCGTATAAAAACCTGACGATAGTACCTTACGTTTGGATTGAAAACGTTTTTGATACCGATAACCCGGTATCAGTATATCAATCAAGCGGAGATCCTTATACAACCGGATGGTTGAATACTATTGAAGGACAAAAAGTTGCAGCATCAGCCAAGAATCCAGCTGCATATATTTCAGATTATCAGGCGAGAGAAAGAGATCCTTTTAACTTTGGAATTCCTCGTCAAATAAAGCTTGGATTAAAAGTAAATTTTGCCAATATCCAACTTTAATTAAGTTAAACAATTACTAATATAGAGGTAATTAAATATGAGAAGAAAAACAAAATTATTTTTTATCGCCCTTTCACTTTCACTTTTTGCACTGTCTTTTACGTCAATGACTTATGCAGAAGTTGAACAAGGGAGTAAATGGATGCCTACCCTTGGTAAAACGACCAATCGGGTTGGTGATGCTTACCGATTT
>CAYTID010000101.1:0-7105 GCA_964437735.1 uncultured Ignavibacteriaceae bacterium
CTTATAATCACCATATATAATAGAACCATGCCTACTTTGAATACAAATGTGAAAACCTGTAAAATACTCACCCAGAATTCCGGTAATCCGAAATTCTGGAGATACGGGAATTGCCAGCCGCCAAAATATAATGTAACAACAATTGCACTGGCTGTAATCATATTGGCATATTCAGCGAGAAAGAATAAACCGAATTTGAGACCTGTGTATTCGGTATGATACCCGCCAACTAATTCAGGTTCTGCCTCAGGAAGATCGAATGGAAGTCTGTTTGTTTCCGCAAAAACTGAAACAAAAAATGTGATGAAACCGACAGGTTGCAGTAATATCATCCACCTCCAACCGTGTTGTGCCTCAACTATTTTATCCAATTCAAGTGTGCCTGTAACCAGTATAACACCGACAATAGATAATCCCATCGATAGTTCATAACTGATGATTTGAGCTGAAGACCGTAACCCTCCAAGAAGAGAGTATTTATTGTTGGATGCCCAACCGGCAATTGCGATTCCATAAACTCCTAAAGATGTCAACGCTAGAATATACAATATCCCTATATTTACATTTGCAATTTGCAATCTGATTACCTGTCCGAATAATTCTATCTGATTACCAAAAGGAACTACTGCAAATGTTGAAAGGGCGATCACAATTGTGATTATCGGCGCCAGTCGGTGAAGTGGTTTGTTAGCCAAAGCCGGAACGATGTCTTCCTTGAGGACTAATTTGACGACATCAGCAATAGGTTGCAATAAACCTTTGTACCCCACCCTATTCGGACCAATACGATTTTGCACAAATGCTGACACCCTTCGCTCAACCAAAACCAGGTAAGCGACCGACGTTAGAATAACTAATAAAACTAAAATTATTTTAGCAAAGATAATTAAAAAAGGTTCCATACTATGCCGTCTTTATTGATTTATTTTTTGCAGATTCAACTTTATTTATCAAAGTTCCTGTATTACCGATTGTTTTATAGTTTAAATTCTTAAAAGCAGGAATAGTTTCGGCGATATCATTAAATACTTCTTCGGCGGAATTATATTTGAATTTTGTATCGATTGCATTTCCGATACCGGAAATAATTCTCCATGTGGGTCTGGAATCTCTTTTTGCTCCCTTCATCCATCTGTCATTATGCGCACCGAATTTATCGAGTCTGCTACTGGAAAGTCCATCCAAAGTTCGGTCCATTTCAACAGTAGCAACTGCCGGTCTGATTCTTTGAACTCTTCCTTCAAAATTAGTAAATGTTCCATTTTTTTCTGCGTAAGTAGAACTAGGGAACACAGCATCAGCAATATCGGTTAGGCGGTTTCTTGTTGCCGAATGAACAATCAAACAATCGAGATTGCTTAGAGCATCGCTCAATTCGTCACTCACAGCAATATCATCACAAATTACATATAAGCATCTGATAGTTTTTGACTTGATCCCATCAATTATTTGTTTGAAATCATATCCATTCTCGCCAGGTTTAATCCCCATTAGATATGCCCCAAGAGAATTTGGAGTCCTATCGGCTTTTATTAATAAATTATCTTCCAATTCATTGTTAACATGTCGCATGAAATCAATGTGTGGAGACCCTATTATTTTTTTTATAAATTTTGAGAACACATAATTATCTTCGTTTGAAGCAAAAGCAGATCCTATTCCTGCGATTTCATTTTTATCGAATATGTTCAGTTTATGCACTACATATCCGATAGCTTCTTCCCAACTGACATCGATTAGTTCACCCTCTTTAGTTATTTTCGCTGCTTTGATCCGTTCACATGAATTAATGTATTTGAAAGTTTCCAAACGACCGTAATCACACATCCAATAATCGTTGACAGCAGGGTTTTTTCGAGGGGTCAGTCGTAAAATTTCATTATTCCTGACCCAAATATTCATATTGCAACCGCGGGAACATCCCCTGCAAATACTTTCGGTTGAAGACATCTCCCATACGCGGGCTTTAAAACGGAAGTCGCTACTTGTAAGCGCACCGACCGGACATAATTCGATTACATTCATTGAGTAAGGATTATCTAATATCTCCCCCGGAAAGGTTGTTAATTCCACATGATCGCCGCGTTGTATGAATTCGAGCTGTGGTTTCCCTACAATTTCGTCGGTAAACCTTATACATCTCGAGCACATAATGCAACGCTCAACGTCAAGCATCACATTCGGACCAAGAGAAACGCGTTTAGGTTTTCTGACTTTTTCCTCCTCGAATCGGGAATAACCGCTGCTGTATTTATACGAATAGTCCTGCAATTTGCACTCACCTGCTTCATCGCAGATCGGACAATCGAGGGGATGATTGATCAAAATAAATTCCATCACAGCTTCGCGGGCTTTAATTACCCGTTCGTTTTTTGTAAAAACATTCATTCCTTCGGAAACTTTCGTTGCACATGCTATACTCAGTTTTGGCATTTTTTCGATTTCGACTAAGCACATTCTGCAATTACCTGTGATCGATAATTTCGGATGCCAGCAAAAATGAGGTATTGAAATGCCGTTTTCACGTGCGACTTCTATAACAGTTTTAGAAGGGTCCGCTGTGAGTTCTTTTCCATCGATTGTTATTTTTACCATACTTTTAATTAAATTTTTTATATACTTCTAAAGCTTGCTTAATTATTTCCAATGCTCTTTTTAATTCTTCGATATTAAGCGTAAAAGCAAGTCTGACTTCGTTCATACCTTTATGAGGCGATGCATAAAAACCCTGAGCCGGCGCTATTAAGGCTGTTTCACCATTGTTATCAAATTCTTCAATCAGCCATTGTGAAAAATGTTCACTATCCTTTACCGGTAGTCCGATGATAATATAAAAAGCTCCTTCGGGTTTGTAGTAAGTGACATCGGGAATTGATTTCAATAATTCGTAAACTAAATCGCGCCTTTTTCGAAATTCCTCAACCACGGGTTGCACATAATCGTCGGGATTTTTTAATAGTGGAAGAACCGCAAGTTGTTCGATCGTTGCGACCGATAAGCGCGCCATACCGAATTTAAACGCACTCTGAATTATCTCTTTATTATGACTCGCTATCACACCAATCCTTGCTCCGCAAACATTGAATCTTTTAGAACAACTATCCAATAAAATTGCCCTGTCTTGAATTTCAGGAAAATCCATAATACTGAAAAATTCGGCATCGTAGCTGAATTCCCTATATACTTCATCTGATAATAAAAAGAGACTGTGCTTTTTTGCAAGATCAACTACACCTTGTAATTCTGATTTTGAATATATAGCTCCGGTCGGATTCGAAGGATTGGTAATTAGAATTCCTTTGGTTTTGTGTGTGATATAATTCTCAATAATTTTAGTATCCGGCAGGTGGAATCCGTTTTCGATAGAAAGTGGTACTGCTTTTAGTTTAATATCAGAAATGGTTGCAAAGCCATTGTAATTTGTATAAAATGGTTCAAAAACTATTATTTCATCTTCAGAGTCACAAATAGCACACATCGCGAAAATAATAGCTTCCGAACCGCCTGAAGTAACAATAATTTCTTTTTCATTAAAATTTATACCCACGTGTGAAAAATATTCCTTCCATGCTGACAAGGTCTGACTCAAACCATCAGATGGTGCATACGCTAAAGTTGGTTGCTTTAATTCGTGAATAGTATGATATACGATATCATGTGTCGGTAAATCCGGCTGTCCGATGTTCAGGTGATAAACTTTTATTCCTTCCTTTTTCCGTCTTGCTGCCGTCGCTGCCAGTTTTCTTAAAGGAGAGGCTTGCATCACCTTCGCTCGATTCGATATCGATGGAATTTCTTCTTGTTTTTTTACTTTTAGATTTTCAAGTGTATTGCTGTTCATAGTACAATCTCTAATCTGCAGGGGAGAATATTACTGTAACAAATTTATTTTCATCTATAATATCGGACGCGGTTTCAAGTATATCATCGGATGTTACTTTATCTATTTTCTCAACAATATTTTCTAGGGGAATATATTGATTAAAATAAATCTCACCGCTTCCCAAACGCATCATTCTATTCGACATACTCTCCAAACCCAACATAATTGAACCTTTAACCTGTGCTTTTGTCCGGTTTAATTCAGCATTATTTACAGGTTGAGATTTCAATTTCAACAATTCTTTATTAATAAGTTCGATTGAATTCTGAATATTATTTTTATTAGTCCCCGTATAGATTCCAAAATTTCCGGAATCAGACAACAAATTCAGGAACGATCCAATTGAATAAGAGAAACCGAATTTTTCCCTGATGTTCTGAAACAATCGGGAGCTCATACCTTCACCCAATATCGTATTCATTAGAACAGTCGGGTATCTGAATTTACTGCTTATTCCCGGAGTTTTTGTGCCCAAACAAATGTGAGCTTGTTGAATCGGCTTTTCTTCGCGATACAGATTGCTTTTCAATTTTATTGACGGAGCTTTTCTGTTTTTTACATTTTTCTGAGGTTTTGGGAAAACAGAAAATTTTTCAGTAACAAGATTGACAAGATGGTCGTGTTTTATATTCCCCGCAGCTGCAATAACAATTTGATCGGATTGGTATTTAGTGTTGATAAAATTTGTTAATTTTTCTATCGTTGTGTTATTAATGCTTTCAATTTCTCCAATTACAGGATAACCAAGAGGATGAGAGCCATAAAGTTTTTTTTCAAAATATTCAAATATAAAATCTTCCGGATCGTCTTCAATATTTTTTAATTCTTCAAGTATAACGAATTTTTCTTTTTTAATATCTTTTTCCTTGAACACCGGATTTATGACAAGTTCGGAAAGCACGTCGAATGCTCTGTTCAATTGTTCATCAAGAATTTTTACGTAATAACAAGTGCTTTCTTTTCCTGTAAAACCATTGATATAGCCGCCATATCCTTCTATATTTTTTGCTATTTGCAAAGCAGAATATTTTTTTGTGCCTTTAAATACCATGTGTTCGAGAAAGTGAGAAATACCGAGGTTTTTGACAGATTCATCGCGCGAACCTACATTGATCCAAATACCGAATGCGACAGAATGAACATAGGGTATATTTTCGCTTACTATACGGATTCCATTGTCGAGAATTGTCTTATTATAAACTGAGGTTTGGGTTTTTGATTTATGAAAATTTATTTGATAGGGATTTTTATTCATTTATCGGGATTATGGTAAATTTAGTTTAAAAAATATGAAAAATATACCAATTTTCAGCTATATAGTCAAGAATTTCGATATTTATTTACATCCGCAAGATTCAGCATATCCTTAATTTTTGCAACCACCATATCGATAGCAACAGTATTTTCTCCACCTTTTGGTATTATTATATCAGCCCATCTTTTACTCGGTTCAACGAATTCTAAATGCATTAATTTAACTGTATTAATATATTGGTTTATTACAGATTCAATACTCCGCTCTCTTTCGATCAAATCTCTGCGCAAACGGCGTAAAAGTCGCTCATCAGCATCAGTATCGACATATATTTTTATATCCATCAAATCGCGGAGTTCCTTTTCCACAAAAATCAGAATACCCTCAACGATAACAATGTCTTTTGCAAATTCTAACACTCTATCTTGGGATCTGGTGTATGTTTTAAAGTCATAAATTGGAATCTCAACATTTTGCTTCTTACTGAGCTTTTTCAGATGCTTCACCAGCAAACTGGTTTCGAGAGCGTGGGGATGATCAAAATTTATCTCTGATACCGGCAGCCCGTTAAAATCTGAAATATCTTTATAATATGAATCATGCCGGATAACTGATATGCGATTAATGTCGAGACGTTCCAGAATTTTGTTGGTTACTGTAGTTTTTCCTGAACCTGTCCCGCCGGCAATTCCGATTATGAGGGGTTGATTCATATATATTCCTTTTTTATATTTAGTAAAATTTTATAAAACTTTAAAAATATAACAGAAAGTCCACCCTTTTGCAAACAATGATCCCCTACCGATTTTCATGATAGAAAATATTATAATATTTTTAGGACTTATTTATACTATCGAATTTGCTATCCTATTGTTGGGATTAAAAAACTCGAATAAATTAAAGAGAGAAAAAATATTTGAACCTACCGTAACGGTAATTGTTGCTGCCCGAAATGAAGAAAAAAACATACTGGCTTGTCTTCGATCTCTTAATTTAATCGATTATCCATCAGAAAAAATTGAGATTATTATTGTAAATGATCACTCCAGCGACGAAACTGAAAACATTGTAAATGAATATATTAAAGGGAAAAACCAATTCCGGTTATTAAATGCACCTGAGGCAAAAGGAAAATTAATCGGAAAAATAAATGCAATAGCATTCGGTATTGAAAATTCCAGCGGTGAAATTATTTTAATGACAGATGCGGATTGTGCCATTCCGGAGACATGGGTGAAAGAAACAGTTTCGTATTTTACAGAAGATGTCGGCATAGTTGCAGGATTTACGATATTGAAAGCAAAAAATAACTTCGAGGGAATTCAAACGCTTGAGTGGACTTTTCTATACGGAATCGCATCAGGCGCGGCATTTCATGGATTTCCCTTAACGGCAGTAGGAAATAATATCGCATTCCGACGAATAGCCTATGAGCAAGTTGGCGGCTATACAAATATTCCTTTTAGTGTAACTGAAGACTATATATTAACAAGAAATATTCTTAATAAAACCGGTTACAAACTCAAATTTCCTTTGAATTATAACACGCTTATTCAGAGCCTTCCATGTCCTAATTGGAAACAATTTTTCAGGCAAAAACAACGGTGGATTATCGGGGGAATTGATATGGTAGCCATAGGGTATCTTGTTTTTGGGATACCATTCGCACTGACTATCATGCTTTTAGTAAATCTTTTCTTATCAAATGAAATGATATGGTTATCGATTTTATTTTTCAAAACTCTGGTTGAATTAATATTTGTAACATATCCGCTAAGAAAATTTAGAAAAATTGCTTATTTAAAATATTTTCCGTCGTTCGCTATTTTCTATTTTTTTTATGTTCTCTTTACACCCCTTGTTGCAGTATTCACAAAAAAAATTACCTGGAAAGACAGGGTTTATTAAAAATAAAAAGGGGCTGTCTCAAAAGTGAGTCAGCCTCTTTCATTTTTTTATAAGAAATG
>CAYTID010000102.1:0-7079 GCA_964437735.1 uncultured Ignavibacteriaceae bacterium
AACAATTCGACACGCTTCCCAATGGGATCGCTTTGCGAAAAGCGTATCGTACCAACCTGACACGGTACGATTGACTTTAGTCTGTCGGGCGAGTCTTTCAACTGATACGATTATCGTACGTCCACCCGTCTGCCAATAATGTACAAGATAGCCAGCAGTACCAAGCTGCCGGTTAGTATCGATAAGTATGGAGAGATCCCAAAAGCTGTCGGTATATCGCCGACTAACATACCTACAATCGCAACCAAAACTGCGTAAGGTAATTGAGTTCGTACGTGATCGATATGGTCGCAGCCGGACGCCATCGAGCTCATGATTGTAGTATCAGAAATCGGTGAGCAGTGATCGCCGAATACAGCCCCCGCCAGAACCGAGCTGATATTCCCATAAAGTATTAAACGAACACCTTCGCTGCTCATTCCTGCATCCATAGCAATCGTAAAACCAAGAGGAATAACCAACGGCATCATAATAGCCATAGTGCCCCAGCTTGTTCCTGTTGCAAAACTGATTATTGCCGCTATTAAAAAAGTAAGCACAGGGAGAAATTGCGGAGATATTGATCCGCGTAATATTTGCACCAGATAATCGGCAGTGTGCAAATCCTCTGTAACTTTTCCGATAGACCAAGCCAAAACTAATATCAGTATTGCAAGTAACATAGACTTAATACCGTCGAACCAAGCTTCAATCGCTTGCTTGGCTGATAAAATTCTTTGCAGCACCGATAAAAGAATAGCAATCAAACCTCCACTGAACGACGCCCAGAGAAGGGATGAATAAGAATCGGATTTGCTAATTATATCGCCCACTGAAAAGCTCTCAACACCGGCTGAAGAGAGGGCTTTAACTCCCGTGAAATATAGCCCGCCTAATGCAACAACGATGATTGTGATAATCGGAATTAATCCGTTATACCAACGAATTTTATTAATTTCAATTTTAACTTGTGAAAGATCGGTTAAATCTGCGGCGGGTTCTGCTCCTTCTCTGGAGGGCATTCCTTCCCTTTGCATACGCATCTCAGCAATCCGCATTGGACCGAAATCTCGACCTGTTACGGCAATCATAAATACAAAAATCAACGTAAGTATGGGATAAAACCTGTAAGGAATCGTACTGATGAAAACCGAATATGCATCCGCTTGATAACCGATACTTTGCAAACCTTGCTCAATTAATCCTATTTCGTATCCAATCCAAGTGGAGATAATAAAAATGCTTGCTACAGTTGCAGCGCCGGCGTCTACAACGAAGGCTAATTTTTCCCTGGACACAAGGAGTTTATCTGTAATTGGGCGCATCAAATTTCCTCGTATCAATACATTCGCATAGTCGTCAAAGAAAAACAGGAACGATAATCCCCACGTTGACAATTGACCGCGTTTAGGATTTTTGGCAAATTTTGTTACTAAGTTCGCAATTCCTAAACTACCTCCGTTTTTAGTTATCACGCCGACCATCCCGCCGAACAATAGACTGAAGACTATTATTTGTACGTGACTTGTTTGTGCAATTGAATTTATAATAAAATGATCGACAACTTTAAAAATCCCGTCAAAAATATTGTAATCAAATATTAATATCGATCCCAGTAAAACTCCGGCAAATAATGATATAATCACCTCCCTGAGTAACAGAGCAAGACCAATTGCGAGCAGAGGCGGCAGGATACTTAAAAAACCCGGAATAGCTCTGATATTTTCGCTGCCGCTGATATTTTTATAATGAACCGAAACAACATTTTTTCCGCTCTTGGTAATTAACGCATTATCAACAGCGGCGAATCCGTTTTGTAATTTTACCTTAAACGGAACAGCCTCACCATTTTCCCAATTATAAATATTTACTGATTCGATATTTTCTGAAAATGTTTCATCTAACTTATTCTGTTCGGTGAGAGCTTTTATTTCTATTTTAAAAGGAATGTCGGTTAAGATAACTGCCGGAAATTTAATTTCAAAACGGACAACCGAATCAGTTGAATTATTCGAAAAAGAAAATTGAACTACAAGAAACAGGAGTAACAGATAAAGGAGTTTGTTTTTCACTCTTGTAGTATCCTTTCCGAATGTTATTTTATTGGGATATTATTGTTTCAATATGTTTTATGCGATGGTGCCTTTCTCTGAATATTTGTCCAAATGTAGCTCCGATAATGAATATTAAACTCGTGTAATATATCCAGAAAAGAAAAACCAATATAAATGCATAGGTACCGTACAATTTTCCGAAAGAATGAAAAGTTGAGAGATACCATCCGAATAATCTTCCGGCTCCTTCCCAAAGAACTGACGCAGTAATTGCGGAAACGAAAGCAACTTTGTATCCGATGTTTTGATCGGGGATAAACCGGTAAGCAATAAAAAACATCAATAAAGTCAGAATGAGAGAAACCAATATTGGCACAGCTTGTTCAAACAAGACGATTCCTTGCACTGAAAATCCGGGAAAAGAATAGAGGAAATTTTCGACGAGAGTATATAACCAGGTGGAAAACATTAAAATCACAAACAATACACCTATCACGATTACCCATAATACATCTTCCATAATTGTCAATATCATGAGTTTTGTCGATTTTATTTTGTAAATGCGATTTAATACAGTTCTTGCAGAACCAAACAAAGATCCGGCTGTCCAGACTAAAACGGACAATCCGGCAATACCAAAGGACCGCCTATAGTCGATAATGTCTTTTACCACTTGTTGAATGGACTCTTTTATATTTTGTGCATAGGGCTGTTGAGGAAAAGTTGCGTTTAATATTTCCTGAATTTTATCCACAGCCAAATCGGATGATTCAAGAAAAAAACCGAGCATTGATGTTAAGATTAATAATATCGGAATAAGGCAGAGTACAACATTAAATGCAATACCTGAAGTTAAAAAAAGCGCCTCGTCTTCAACCAGATGTCGATACGAATTTTTTATGTAATATGTAAAAAATTCCTTGACTTTTTTAACTCCATAAATAATAATTGTTTTTATTTTATTCATTTTATTACCCGCAGATTTGCATACTTTAGCAACAAATTTTTCTGACCTACAGATTCAAAACTTACGACTGCCTTTGCATCTGAGCCATTACCGTTCAAGGCAATTATTTTACCTTCCCCAAATTGAACATGATTTACAACACTTCCGATTTTAAGGTTCACAGGAAGCTGAGATTCATTTTCATAGTCGTAAGAATTATTATCGAAATATTTTTTAACAGAGTCAACTTCACTCTTTTTTTTCCTGATATTCCTCAATTCAAAAAGATTTTTTGTTGCGCTTTTTCTGTTGTGATAATAAAACTCATATTTTTCAATAAGATGCTCGTCAATTTCACTTAAAAACCTTGAAGGGGTTGAATAATTCAATTCTCCGAATTTATACCTTTGCTCAGCATGACTTAAATATAATTTATCCATAGCTCTTGTGATTCCGACATAAAACAATCTACGCTCTTCCTCCAAATTTTCTGAATCTAAAAAAGCTGAATAAATCGGGAATAATCCTTCTTCTAATCCTGTTATAAAAACAACCTTGAATTCTAAACCCTTTGCAGCATGCAGTGTCATTAAAGTTACTCTGTTTTTTGAATCATCCCATTTGTCAATATCCGATAACAGAGAAACCTCCTGCAGGAACATTTCGAGAGTACTGCCTTCTTTCTCAGTTGAATACTCGGTGATCGCATTAAGTAATTCCTGTACGTTTTCCCAACGTGAAAGCGCTTCGAGTGTTCCTTCTTCTTTAAATTCTCTTAAAATTCCGATTTCTTCAACCAGAGTTCTCGAAAACTCACTAAGAGTTAATGTTTTTAATAGTTCCTGGTATTTTTTTATGAAGGTATAAAATCCTTTTAACGAATTTACTGTTTTTTTGGGGAATTCATAAATTTCATCACATTTAGATAATATATCGAGATAAGAACACTCAAATTTTGCGGCATATTTTTCAATAATTTTAATGGTCGTTTCGCCAATACCCCTCGCAGGGTAATTTACTATTCTTGAAAAACTTACGTTGTCAAAAGGATTTGTTATCAATCTTAGATATGCCAGAATATCTTTTATTTCTTTCCGTTTGTAAAACTCAACCCCACCTACCATGATATAAGAAATACTGCTTCTGCGTAGTGCGTCTTCTAAAGTTCGTGATTGGGCATTAGTTCTATAAAGCACTGCGATATCTTTTAAATCAATTTTTTTGATCGTAGCTTCTGATTTAATTTTATCGACAATTCGGCTTGCTTCTTCCCTGTCGTCACCGCATTTCAGAACTGTTATTTTTTCCCCTTCCGTGTTTTCTGTCCAGAGATTTTTATCAATCCTTCTGCTATTATTCTTGATAACCTGATCGGAGGCGGCTAAAATTAATTTAGTTGAGCGATAGTTTTGTTCCAATCGAAATATCTGACAGTCAGGAAAATCTCTTTCAAAATCGAGTATGTTTTGTATCTCCGCACCCCTGAAACTATAAATACTCTGTGAGTCATCACCGACAACGCTAATATTTTGATACTTTTTTGATAATAATTTAATCAATCGATATTGAGCTCTGTTCGTATCCTGATATTCATCCACTAGAATAAACCTGAAACGGTCTTGATATTTTTCCAGTATTTTTGATTTTTTTTCAAACAATTCGATAGGCTTAATAATAAGGTCGTCAAAATCCATTGCATTATTGGCATGTAAACCGGATTGATACTGCGAATATATTTGAGCAATTTTTTCTTCAAATATATTTTTGGATTCATTCAAGAATTCATCCGGAGATAACAATCTGTTTTTGGCTTTACTGATTATTGAATGGATTTTAGAAGGTTTATAATTTTCGATATGAAGATTATTTGAATCCAACAAGTTTTTAATCAACTTTTTACTATCGTCCGTATCGTAGATAGAAAAATTCGATGTAAATCCCAGAGCCTGACTTTCCTGTCTTAAAATCCTTGCGAAGAGAGAGTGAAAA
This sequence comes from uncultured Ignavibacteriaceae bacterium, assembly GCA_964437735.1. Classification (GTDB taxonomy): domain Bacteria; phylum Bacteroidota; class Ignavibacteria; order UBA10030; family BY39; genus CAYTID01. The sequence continues at coordinate 4,969 of CAYTID010000102.1, forward strand.
GTTCCCATCCATAATTGTCGACTTTTTTCACCTACCAAAGAAATGATTCGCTGTTTCATTTCATCAGCAGCTTTATTTGTAAAAGTTAAAGCCAAAATCTGATAAGCCGGAACTCCTATCTGTAATAAGTAAGCAACTTTATAAGTTAAAACTCGCGTCTTTCCGCTGCCGGCTCCTGCAACTATTAATGTCGGACCTTCAACTTTTTTAACTGCTTCCTTTTGGACATTATTTAAATCTATTAAAAAAGACATAATTGATTTTTATTCAAATGAGATAAAGTTAATATAGGAAAGAAAAAAGATTTATAAAACCTGTAACGATTTTATATTCGTTCTTGGAAATTTAGTTATTAGAGGATAATCGCTCCCTCGAGACGAAGTAAAAATTCCTTTGTCTTTACACCAGAAGCGTAACCGATGAGCGAACCATCTGAACCGATAACGCGGTGACAAGGAATTACGATTGGGAGAGGATTTGCTCCATTGGCTTTTCCGACTGCCTGAAAACCTTTCGGAACTCCTATTCTTTTTGCCAACTGCCGGTATGAAATTGTCGTCCCGTACGGAATCCTGGAAAGAGCTTTCCAAACTCGTGTTTGAAATGGAGTACCTACAAGGTCAACAGGAAATGTAAATTCAACCAATTTCCCATTCAGGTATCTTAAAATTTGATCTATATAATCTTTATTCCGGGATTTATTATCGACAATTAAATCGGTTTCATAATGTTTTTCCAGCCACCTGAAAAAATCTTTTTTTGATTCTTTGGGAATTGTAATTTTACAAACACCTCTCTCGGTCGACGCCATGTATAAAGTACCGATTCTTGAATCGAATGAGGTGCAAAACACCTTTCCGGTGTTAATATTATTTCCTTCCGCTTTGATATTCAGATGCATGTAGTCTCCCGATCTTTTTAACTCGTTTGAAGAAAAATATTTCTTCTCAATAATTGGAATAGGATGAGTCAGCATTTAATTATTTTTAAGTTTGGATCCAGTTTTGAACGAAAAAACAAAGGGTGAATTTTGTTTGTAATTATAATGATTATTAAAAATAATTGCAAGGTTTTTTTCAAATTTATTTAAAAATTATTTTTTAAAAATTAACTTGTGAAACATCGTGAAAAATATCTAACCTTATTCTTAAGAATATATCTCTAAGTTATTTAAAAAAAAGCGCGTACTTCCCCTCGAAATGTATTAACAATTTTTAGTTGCGATTCTTTTCTGACATCATACGTTAAAGTTGCCTGTATATAATTCGTAAAACGGTATTCAAAACCTATTTTACCCAACCATGTCTTCCCTTCCAATCGACCATTCGTAAGTTCAAACGGAAGGTTTCTCTTGTCGCCAGACAAATTTACTTCTTCTCTGTTGAATTCCAATCTTGCCAATCCTTTTTCCTTAATCGAAATCAGAATCCGGAATCCTTGTATATTTATATCGGCACCTGTTTTAATATTTAATTTAGTATTCTCAAATTTGCTCACGCCGAACTTGAAACCGAATTCAATAATTTCTCCCGGCTTGTATGTCCAATCGGATAAAACAGAGTTGCCTGTTATATTTCTCTCTCTATACGATTCTTTCGTAGAATTAACAAGGTCCAATTTATTCTCGAAATCTGTCTGATTAGATATTTCTTTAACAAGCTGCCATTTTACTCTGAAAGATCGGTCGCGTGAATAACCTCTTTCAGTCCCGAGCGCATATTGCGTCAAATTATTTCTCTCTGAAAATCGACAGCGAAGAGAAAATGATAGATTATTCTCAAATAAATAAATATCCTGAACAATCGATTTTGTGCCGTAAATTGTAGTTTTATCGTTCATGAAATAATTAAAATCTAGTAAGTAAATTTTTTTCTGATTGGGTTCCGAGCTTTTCTCTTCGACTCTTAAATTTGTTTCAGTCGAAACTGAGGACAATAATTGAGTTAAGAAGGATGTTTGTTTGATGAATCGTGATGGAGAAATTTTGAATCTTGCATTTACCTTCAGATCGATCACGGGTAATAATTCGTCCGACGGAATTGTTAATAGGATATAATCGCCGTCGAAACGAACCGGACGGAACTCGTCTTCTGTGGCAATGCCATTAGTAT
>CAYTID010000103.1:0-7005 GCA_964437735.1 uncultured Ignavibacteriaceae bacterium
GTCGATTGCTATAAAAAATACTACACCGCAAAAGCATTAGACTACATAGGTGAGAAAGATATTTTTAAGCGTAACTATTTACTTAAGTCAACAAAACTAATAATGATGAATTCGTTTTTAACTCAATATTTAAAATCCGGAAATTTTGGAAAACCGGAAAACTTATTTTCTCCAAGTGTGGCAAAGTTGTTGGGAGAGACACTGTGATTGGAATTTGTTATGAAAAATTAATTGTTCTAATTGACTTTCGGTGAAAATATCAATATATTTTAAACAGATTTATAGAATACGGGGCCGTAGCTCAGCTGGGAGAGCGCCTGAATGGCATTCAGGAGGTCGAGAGTTCGATCCTCTTCGGCTCCACAAAAAATAATAAAGCGGTATTTTTACTACCGCTTTTTTTTATTGTAAAAAAATATCTTTAATATCTGTTACCTGCTTTGTAAATCAAAATGAAAAATATGTTCTTAATATAATAATTATTATCATCAAGTATAAAGCCTTCCCTCAAAGTGAACTATTCTTAAAATATCAAATCAGTATAGATTCAATCGTGACTTCTGACTGAGTTATTCCTTAAGTTACCGACACGACCTTAATCTGGATTGGTAAAGATAAAGCCAGAATTGAATAAGGAAAGAACGAAACTTTTATTCTTATCAAGGGGAATATTTATAAATTAGACCATCTAAACAGGAGTTTTATAGAATTTAACGAGAAGTCGTCTGGAAAAATCATAATTTGCTCGAATGCAGTTGGGTGTCAACCGGCGTTTTAGCAACCGGTGAAAGGATGGAAATCAACGGATTGAATTGTAATGGCTATTATGGTGAGATGAAACTCCCTACAGGGATTATCAATTCAGAAGTATGGATGACATCAGTTATATTAACTGATTACCGTTTGGATAGGGAGCTTGTTTATAGCATCTTCTTAGATATAAATGGGTTTAATAATGTTTTAGAACAGTTTGAAAAGCTAAACGGGATTGATGTCATTAAAAATATGGTTACAGAGGAATTCGGGCAGATTGTGCATTATGAAGAAAAATTATTACATTATGCTGATAATCTTTCGGAGTCCGATGTTTACAATGTTCTCGGTAATTATATAAAAAATAAATTTAATAAAAAGCTATTATTTGATTAATACAGAAAGATTTCGACTAAACGGTTGGTTAAAATATTATTGGAGAATTTAGTGGAGTTGGCACTCCGCTATGTTATCGATTTTTTAGAAATCCTTTTTTTACGAAAAATGTTGACATCGACTAAATTATTTATTATTTTTTTCATGCATTTGTGAACTTAATATTAATTTTTGGAGTTATGTTAATACAATTGAATCAATATTTTATCGGGAATAATTAGGCTGAATGTCCGACAATAAAAATAAAAAATCATATATCCCCAAAATTATATTTTTTACCCCGTATAATTTAAAAATTGACTATATTGAAATTGATTATCGGAATAACTTTCAGATTTTAGAAGCGAAAAGTAGTACCCAAAATCCCTCTGCTACCGGGAAGGTTTTTATTTCGGAAGAAGATAAAGCAATTATACGTATTACGAAAGATGCACAAGACGGAGGAAATTCCATTTTTATACTAAGTGATGACGACGCTATCTATAAAAATGCGTTGCTCGGAATAAGTTTCGATTATGAGAAACTGGAAGTCACACCCGTTCACAACGATGGATATACTCATATTCCTGCCCGGGCGGACACAGATTGGGATAAGGCCGGAATAATGTTATTTCAACCGGAAAATATTTTTCAAATCAACGAAAAATTAGGGAGTTCGACAAAGATTGTTAGCGGAAATATGATCGCAGAATTGAATATCGATTCATCAATTACTCGCATCAAAATTATAAACACTTCATCAATACTATTCAGATTTATTGTCCTGGCTTATCATAACAACTCAAAAAAAGTTAAAGTATTAAGTTACAATGAAGTTCAAATTAATAATTTTGAGTTAGAAGAATTAGCAGCAATAGAAATTTATAAGTAATCAAATATATACAATAACACACCTTCCACGAATTTTAATTTCAAAAGTAATTTTCACCCTCACCAAAAAAATAAATTGTAAAAAATAAAGTAATATTATATATTCTTGTAATGAATTATAGGATATTGACAGATTGTATAATTTCTTTTGCAATTATATTGTTATTTATGCAAGAACTCTCCGGACAAGTAACAGGTTCGACAAAAATTCCAAAACGTGAAGTTCGTGCTGCTTGGATTGCGACAATCGCAGGATTGGATTGGCCTCGAACAACTAACACGGTCGAACAACAACGAATGCTTCTTGAAATAATTGAAAAGCTTAAACAAGCTAATTTCAACACGATATTTTTTCAAGTTAGAGGCAGGGGAGATGCAATGTATAAATCGAATATTGAACCATGGTCAGATAGATTAACAGGGGTTTTTGGCAGGGAACCGGGGTGGGATCCTTTAAAATTTGTAATTCAGCATGCCCACGAGAGAGGACTTGAAGTTCATGCATGGTTTAACACATTTCGTGTACGAAATGGTGAAAAATTCCCTGAAGGTAATAAAAACCATATAGTGGATATCAGACCCGAATGGGCAAAAAGATTAGATGGTGAAACCTGGATGGACCCAGGAATACCCGAAGTTCGTGAATATACAGTAAAAGTTGCTATGGATCTTGTAAGAAACTATCATATTGATGGAATTCATTTTGATTTTATAAGGTATCCCGGGCGCAATTATCCCGATGAGCAAACTTATATTAAATATGGAAATTTCCAGCAAAAGGGCGACTGGCGAAGAGAGAATGTAAACAAATTTGTTCGGGCGATTTACGATTCGATAATGCTAATCAAACCTATGATGAAGGTTGGCTCAGCGCCTATCGGTGTTTATAAAAATTTTCCAGGAATTAATGGATGGCAGTCGTATACTGAAATATATCAGGATTCACGCCGGTGGCTTCAGGAAAAAAAACACGATTATATTGCTCCACAAGTGTACTGGTCTTTGGGTAATTCCAGAGGCGATCCTGATTTCGCATTGCTGACCAAGGACTGGGGGGAAAATTCCTTTGGTCGACATATATACATTGGTATAGGCGCATATAAAGAAAAAGTATACGAACAATTACCTTTGTTAATTGATATTACAAGATTGTATAATAATTCGGGTAACGCATTTTTCAGATATGAAAATATCAAAGATAATTTATTTTTAGGTGGTCGGTATCATTATCCGGCAAATATTCCTCCCATGCCATGGAAAGATAATATCCCTCCAAATCCTCCTGAGAATTTAAAAATAAGTGAAACAAAGCCGGGAAGTTATCGATTGGAATGGAATTCACCAAAGGTTGCAAATGATGGTGATGCAGCAAAATATTATAATATATATCGATCCACCGATTATCCTGTGAATATCGATGATGCTTCGAATATATTATCTATCACATCCACAAACGATACCGTTTTTATAGATGAATTTAAAAAAACAGAATCTATTCGTTATTATTATACTGTAACTTCTTTTGATAAAGGTCATAATGAAAGCTTGCCTGCAACAGAAACGAATGTTAAAATTCAAACCACTAAACCAATTATTAGCGAGGTAATATTGCCTCGGTTTGATATTTCTTACATACTTATGAATTCACCTAAAACGATATATCTTATTTATGAAATACCGATTGAAGGATTAGTGAGATTAAAAATCAAAGACTCAAACGACCAGATGCAAATTTTAGTAGACAGAATACAAGACGGTGGGAAGTATGTAGTAGCAGTTAATCCTGAAAAATTTAATAAAGGCGTTGCCAGTATTCAAATATCATTTAATGAAGAGACGATATTTAAAACTCTTTTTATACATTGATTTATATAATATGGGTATCGGAATTTGATTTGAAAATCAAATAAAAAATTTATATAATTGTTAAACATTCAAAATAAAAGAAAGGTAATAAGTTGAAAATTAGTGTTATCGGAACCGGATATGTTGGTCTGGTAGCGGGAACTTGTTTTGCTGAAAGCGGCAATGATGTAATTTGTGTGGATAAAGATAAAAATAAGATTAATGTATTAAAAAAAGGGAAAACACCCATTTTTGAGCCAGGTTTAGAAGAACTCTTAAAGAAAAATATTTTAGAAAAACGTTTATCATTTTCGACAGATATAAAAGATGCGATCAGAAAAACAAATATTATCTTTTTAGCTCTTCCTACTCCTCAGTCTGAAGACGGTTCCGCTGATTTAAAACATATACTCGATGTCGCGAAAGTAGTCGGGAAATATTTGAACGGCTATAAGGTAATAGTTAACAAAAGTACGGTACCTGTTGAAACGGCTTTTAAGGTAAGAGAAATCGTAGCAAGAGAAACGAATATTGAGTTTGACGTTGTTTCAAATCCCGAATTTTTGAAAGAAGGAGCGGCTATAAATGATTTTATGAAACCGGATCGTGTCGTCATCGGAACTACAAGTGAACGGGCAAAAAAAATAATGGCTGATCTTTATTCCCCGTTTGTTAGGACAGGAAAGCCAATTATATTTATGGATGAATTGAGTTCTGAACTGACGAAATATGCTGCAAATGCTTTACTCGCGACGAAAGTTACTTTCATGAATGAAATAGCAAATTTGTGTGAACGAGTAGGCGCAGATGTTCAGAATGTCAGGGTGGGAGTTGGAAGTGATGAACGCATAGGCCCACAATTCCTTTTTCCCGGAGTCGGCTATGGTGGTTCTTGTTTTCCAAAAGATATTGCGGCTCTGGTCAAAACTTCTGATAATTATAAATATAATTTTCAAATTTTAAAATCTGTAGAAAAAGTCAATAAAGAGCAGAAAAAAATTATTGTCAAGAAATTATTAAAATATTTTGACGGAAAAATCAAAAATAAAAATATCGCAATATGGGGACTATCATTTAAGCCGAATACTGATGATATGAGAGAGGCTCCCGCTATCACAATAGTAAATGAATTACTAAAATTGGGAGCAAAGGTTCATGCTCACGATCCGGTGGCAATGGAACAGGCAAAATTAGTATTTAAAAATAAAATTAAATATTACAAAAATAATTATGACACTTTAAGGAATACCGACGCGCTGGTAATCGTTACGGAATGGAATGAATTCAGAAGACCAGATTTTGAAAAAATGAAGAATTTAATGAAAAGTAACGTAATTTTTGACGGGAGAAATATTTATAACAAGGAAATCATGAAAGAAAGCGGATTTATCTATTTTTCTATCGGAAGGCGTGTGGTGAATGGGAAATAAGATTGTCAGTGTAATAACAGGTGGAGCAGGTTTTTTAGGATCGCATCTATGCGATAAATTGATCGCTGAAGGACATCATGTAATATGCATAGATAATCTTATTACCGGAGATATGTCTAATATTTCACATTTATTTGGAAACGAAAAATTTAAATTTATCAAACACGATGTAACCGAGTATATTTACATCGAAGGGGAAGTTAATAACATACTTCATTTTGCTTCACCTGCCAGCCCCATCGACTACTTAAAATTACCTATTCAAACTCTAAAAGTCGGTTCATTGGGGACTCACAAGGCTTTAGGTTTAGCGAAGGCAAAGAAAGCAAAATTTTTACTAGCATCTACTTCTGAAGTATATGGTGATCCGCTTATACATCCTCAACCTGAATCATACTGGGGAAACGTCAATCCGATAGGAGCGAGGGGAGTATATGATGAAGCAAAAAGATTTGCAGAAGCATTAACGATGGCGTACCATCGCTATCATGGAGTCGATACAAGAATAGTCAGAATTTTCAATACCTACGGACCGCGAATGCGCATTGAAGATGGACGGGCTATTCCGGCTTTTATTTCGCAATCTCTCAGAAATCAGAATACAACGGTTTTCGGTGATGGTTCACAAACCCGTAGTGTTTGCTATGTAGACGATTTGATTGGAGGCATATTTTTACTTCTGACATCTGAAGAAGTATTTCCCGTCAACATCGGAAATCCGGACGAGTTAAGTATGCTCGACCTGGCAAAAGAAATAATTGAGCTGACAAAGAGCAATAGTAAAATTGAATTCAAGCCTCTTCCCGAGGACGATCCAAAAATTCGCCAGCCGGATAATTCAAAAGCACACAAACTTTTAGGGTGGACACCAAAAGTTAACAGACGAGAAGGTTTGATTAAAACTATCGAGTACTTCAAACAAAAACTAAACATACAGAATTGAAGACAATCCAATTCAATATACCGATATTGGTACTAATTATCATTTTTCATTTCAATTCTATTTTATATTCTCAGGAAACCAATCGTTCAAGCGAAACAGACTCAGTAGCATTACTACCTCTTGATTTTCCCAATAACGAAAAACAAAAGGTTTTCACTGAGCCGGGAGATAATAATACTAATATAAATTATACTCGGTTATATTTAATGAGTGGAACTTTGGTTGGCATTGCTACGGCAGTTCAGATTTATCAGTACAATGCCTGGTGGAAGGATTCCGGACGATCATTTCATTTTCGGGAAGATTTGGAATACGGAAAATCCGTCGATAAAGTCGGACATGTCTGGGGAGCTGCATTTACATCTTTTATATTTTCAAATTCGTTTGAATGGATCGGAATTAATAAACACGATGCAAAGTTGTATGGCTCAATAGGGGGAACAATTTTTGAACTATTTATTGAATTCCAGGATGGTTTTTCGCAATGGGGTTTTGACAGAGTCGATGCTGTAGCCGATATTGTAGGGGGTTTTTATCCTTATCTGCAACATCAGTTTCCTGTGATGGATAATTTCAATATCAAAGCGAGCTATTATCCGCGTAAGTTGGGCGAATCAAAAGGAGGTTATCTCGCCGGACAAAAATATATTTTAGTCGATGATTATGAAGGACAAACATTTTGGGTTACTGCAAAAATTGGAAAAATGATATTCAAAGATATAAAACATTTACACCCCTTCGGACTTGCTTTAGGATATAGTGCCCGAA
>CAYTID010000104.1:0-6991 GCA_964437735.1 uncultured Ignavibacteriaceae bacterium
CAGCGGCCTTTGGAGCCGTATGTGGAGGTTCGACTCCTCCCCCGGCAGCAATAGTAAATTAATAATAATGAAATAAATAACGGAGTTAAAAATTGGCACGAATAAAAGCAAGTGAACTTGAACTAAAAGAAAAAATAGTTCATATTAACCGTGTAGCCAAAGTTGTTAAGGGTGGTCGCCGATTCAGTTTTAACGCAATTGTAGTAGTTGGCGATGGTAATGGCCACATTGGCGTAGGACTCGGCAAAGCCAATGAAGTAAGCGATGCAATCGCTAAAGGTATTGACGATGCAAAAAAGAATGTTGTTAAAGTAAATATTTTTAAAGGTACAATCGCTCATGAAGTTATGGCAAAATATGGTGCTGCAAAAGTATTGCTGAAACCTGCCTCGCCCGGAACGGGATTAATTGCCGGAGGGGGTGTAAGAGCTGTGCTTGAAGCTGCTGGGGTAAAAGATGTTTTAACTAAATCAATTGGTTCACCTAATCCGCATAACGTTGTTAAAGCCACACTGAACGGATTATTAAGTATACGAGATGCACGCACTGTTTCCTCAGTTAGGGGAATATCGTTAGAAGAATTGTTTAATAAAAAAGTAGAATCAACTACTAATTAATAAGTATTATTATGGCTCAGAAAAAATTAAAAATTACTCAAGTTTATAGTTCAATCGATACACTCGAAGCGCATAAGAGAACAATAATAGCTTTGGGCCTCGGCAAAATTCGCAAAACCGTTATTAAAAATGATACACCTCAAATCAGAGGAATGATAGATAAAGTTAAATATCTGGTCAAAGTCGAGGAAGTAAATCAATAATTTAAATTGACTGTCAGGAAAAAAATGGAAAAAGCATTACTTTCAAATTTAAAATACAAAGAAGGTTCCAGGAAAAAGAGAAAAAGGATCGGACGCGGACAAGGTTCCGGTCATGGTGGAACTGCGACCAAAGGACATAAAGGACAGAATTCACGTTCAGGCGTTAGTTACAGACCATGGTTTGAAGGCGGTCAGATGCCATTGGTACGCAGAGTTCCTAAGTTCGGATTCACCAATATTAATAGGGTCGAGTTTCAGATAGTGAATATTAACAGACTGGAAGAATTAGTAAATCAGGGTAAATTATCAGACAACTTGATAAATCCTGAAATCCTGTATAAGTTAGGAGTAGTATCGAAAAAAACAATGCCGGTGAAAATATTAGGTAACGGCGATTTAAAAAATAAAATTGATGTTACAGCTCACGCCTTCAGCAAAACTGCTGTTCAAAAGATTGAAGCAGCTGGAGGAAAATCACAAACGATATTATTGAATAAATAACAATGGCAAAAATAGGCGATAGTTTTCGGAATATTTTTAAAATTCAGGAATTAAAACAGCGCATAATTTATACCGCACTGATTTTAATCGTGGTTAGAATCGGTGCCCACGTCACGCTTCCGGGTGTAGATGCTTCTGCGCTTGCTGAAGCTGCCCGCAATCAGGCTACTAATACATTATTTAGTTTATATAATCTTTTCGTAGGCGGTGCATTTGAAAATGCTGCAATTTTTGCGCTTGGCATAATGCCTTATATTAGCGCATCTATTATCATTCAGTTACTTGGTGCGGTCGTTCCCTATTTCCAAAAACTTTCAAAAGAAGGAGAAGAAGGACGTAAAAAGATTACCCAGTTAACGCGTTATGGAACTGTAATCGTTTCAGTACTTCAAGCCTGGGGAGTCAGCGTCAGGTTATTAAATATGCAAGCCGGCGGTGTTCCCATAGTACCTCCTGAGGTTCAAGGTCTATTTTTTACATTCAGCACAATAATAATTTTGACATCCGGTACAATGTTTATGATGTGGCTCGGCGAACAGATCACCGAGCGTGGTATCGGAAACGGTATATCATTAATAATATTCATAGGAATTATCGCGCTATTGCCGCACGCAATACTTGATGAATATCAATTGATCAGTTCGGGTGCACGCAGTATTATTATTGAAGTTGTGATCATTGCGGCAATGGTGGCAATTGTTGCGGGTGTTATTTTAGTTACACAGGGCACAAGACGGATTCCGGTTCAATATGCAAAACGCGTGATTGGTCGAAAAGTTTATGGCGGAGTTACTCAATATATTCCGATGCGTGTCAACACTGCCGGAGTTATGCCTATCATATTTGCTCAATCGATAATGTTTATTCCAAGCACTATACTTACATTTTTCCCCGAGAGCGAAATGTTGACTAATATTTCAAGATACTTTCAATACGATTCTTATTTCTATTCATTCGTATATGGGTTGATGATTGTGTTCTTTACATATTTTTATACTGCGATTGCTTTTAATCCGAAGGATGTCGCCGAAACTATGCAAAAGCAAGGTGGTTTTATTCCCGGAATCAGGCCCGGAAAGAATACATCAGAATTTATTGACAATATTCTAACAAAGATAACATTACCTGGATCAATATTCTTAGCAATCGTAGCTGTATTGCCGACTTTTATGATGAAAATGGGTGTCACCGGTTCATTTGCAAGTTTCTTCGGCGGAACGAGCTTGTTGATCATAGTTGGGGTCGGTTTAGATACTCTACAGCAGATAGAATCGCACTTGTTAATGAGACATTACGACGGATTCTTGAAAACCGGTCACTTGAAAGGAAGAAGATAATCCGGTCGGAAGAATCGTCTTTCTGTGATTATAATAAATATGTCAAAAGGCTTAATAAAATCTGAACATGAAATTGAATTAATGCGCGAGAGTTGCAGAATAGTTTCAGAAGTTTTACGGTTGATGGAACAATACATTAAGCCCGGAATTACAACAATAGAGCTTGATACGATAGCAGAAGAATACATACGATCGCAGGATGGCGAACCGGCTTTTAAGGGTTATGGTTCAAATAAAAGTAAATTATATCCGGCTACATTATGTACATCGATCAATGATCAGGTCGTTCACGGAATTCCGGATGATCGTATGTTGGAAGAAGGCGATATAATTTCGATCGATGTAGGTGTCAGAAAGAACGATTATTACGGTGATGCAGCTAAATCTTTTGCTGTCGGAAATATTTCAGAAGAAAAAATAAGACTCTTGAAAATAACCAATGAGTCTTTATATAAAGGAATTGAGAAAGCCGTAGCCGGTAATAAGGTTCATGATATTTCTGCTGCTGTGCAAAATTATGTTGAACAAGCAGGATTTTCTGTTGTCCGGGAATTGATCGGACACGGTATCGGAAAGAACCTGCACGAAGAGCCGCCCGTTCCGAATTTTGGTGTTCCGGGAACAGGAGCGACTTTGAAAAACGGAATGACCTTAGCAATTGAACCGATGGTCAACGCAGGAACGTATAAAGTTAATTTCGGCTCTGATGGTTGGACAGTTACAACATTCGACGGTAAACCATCGGCGCACTTTGAACATACAGTACTAATAACAAACGGTCAACCGGAAATTTTAACAAATTAACAAACGCATGGCTAAACAAGGTCCCATAAAAATGGACGGAACAATAATTGACACATTGCCGAATGCCATGTTCCGTGTTCGGTTGGAAAACAATCACGAAATATTAGCACATGTTTCAGGTAAAATGAGAATGCATTTTATAAAAATATTGGTTGGTGATAAAGTTACTGTCGAATTATCACCCTACGATTTAACAAAAGGCAGAATAACATATCGTTATAAATAAGGAGCGTATAATGAAAGTTCGTTCATCAGTAAAAAAAATGTGTGAAAATTGCAAAATAATTAGAAGAAAAGGAATTGTTCACGTTATTTGCAAAAAGAATTCTAAACACAAACAACGTCAAGGATAGATTTAAAAGTATAATTAATGAAAGGAATTATTAAGTGGCTCGTATAGCTGGAATTGATTTACCGAAAAATAAAAGAGCAGAAATCGGCTTAACTTATATTTATGGAATCGGCAGAACATCAGCTCAGGAAATTTTGACCAAGGCTGAAGTTGATTTGAATAAAAAGATTTCAGACTTAACAGACGAAGATATCGCAAAGATCAGAGCTGTCATTACTTCCGATCATAAGGTTGAGGGGGCTCTTCGCAGTGAAGTTCAAATGAACATCAAACGTCTTATGGATATTGGATGTTACCGCGGATTGAGACACAGAAAAGGTCTCCCCGCCCGTGGTCAGAGAACCAGAACCAACTCGCGTACAAGAAAAGGTAAGAGAAAGACTGTAGCCGGTAAGAAAAAAGCAGCGGCTAAAAAGTAATTTAGAAATAGTAAATTAAATTAACAAAGGAGTATAGATAGTGGCAAAGACTACAGCAACTGCGGCTCGGAAAAAAAAGAAATCCCAGGTTGACGTTAGCGGAAAAGTATTCATCAAGGCAACTTTTAACAATGTAATAGTTACCATCGCTGATATTTATGGTAATACAATAAGCTGGTCGTCTGCGGGTAAAAATGGATTTAAAGGGTCCAGAAAAAATACACCTTTTGCGGCACAGGTTACTGCTGAAGTGGCTGCGAAAGAAGCATTTGCTTTGGGACTTCGAAAAGTTGAAGTTTTTGTCAAAGGTCCCGGCTCAGGCAGGGAAGCAGCTATCAGGTCTCTTCAAGTGGCTGGTTTAGAGATTTCGATAATACGTGATATTACACCAATTCCGCACAACGGATGCCGTCCACCGAAGAAAAGAAGAGTTTAATAATAGAAACCAATAAAAATTAAAGGTAACAATAAAGCATGGCACGATATATAGACTCAAGTTGTCGATTATGCAGAAGAGAAAAGCAAAAATTATTTTTAAAAGGGACAAAATGCTTCACTGAAAAATGTCCTTTTGAAAGACGTGGTTATCCTCCGGGACAACATGGTCAATCACGGCGTTTTAAGGTTTCGGAATACGGAATTCAATTACGCGAAAAGCAAAAAGTCAGGCGCATTTATGGCTTGATGGAAACTCAGTTCCATAATTATTTTCTGAAAGCTCTAAAGCAAACCGGGAGAACGGGCGAATTGCTCGTTAAATTACTCGAACGACGCTTTGATAATGTAATTTACCGTCTGGGTTTTGCTCCATCGAGGAAAACTGCGCGACAACTAATTGCACATCGCCATTTTATGGTAAACGATAAAGTTGTTAACATCCCATCGTATTTACTTAATCCCGGTGACGTGATAAAAGTTCGCGATAATAGCAAACGGTTGGAAGTGATACATTCTTCAATGAAACGTGTACGCGATAATGCAATGTTCCCATGGTTGAATATCGATAAAGCCTCAATGACAGGCACATTCCTGAATATACCGGAACGAGCCGATGTTCCATTGAATGCAAATGAGCAACTTATTGTTGAGTTGTACTCAAAGTAATAATATATAATTGAGGTTTTTTAGAAATTAAGAGGAGAATTTGAATATGAGCTTAATTAATATGCAGATGCCGGAAAAACTGGAGATCGATGATAATAGTTATTCCAATAATTACGGAAAATTCGTTTTACAACCGCTTGAAAAAGGATTCGGCGCTACACTTGGCAATTCCTTGAGAAGAGTTTTATTATCATCAATATCCGGGACAGCGTTCACTGCTTTGAAAGTAAATAATTTATTACATGAATTCTCGACTATTCCGGGAATAAAGGAAGATCTATCGGAAATAATACTTAATCTGAAAATGGTTCGGATGAAGTCACTCGATAAAAAAGCCGATAATGTCACAATAAAAATCAAAGGTTCCAAGGTGGTTACGGCGGGTGACATCCAAAAAGTTACGGATGAAATTGAAATTATGAATCCGACTCAACACATTGCTACCTTGGAATCCGGCGCTGAACTTGATCTTGAATTATTTATCGGTAGCGGAAAAGGATTTGTCCCGGCTGAAGAAAATGTTCAGAGCGATAATATTATCGGTGTAATCCCAATCGACTCCATATTCTCTCCTATCGTGAATGTAAAATATGCTGTCGAACCGACACGCGTAGGACAACAAACAGATTTTGAAAAATTAGTGTTAGAAGTTCAAACCGACGGATCGATTACACCTGATGATGCGATTACACAGGCAGCCCGAATTTTACAGGACCACATCCACTTATTCACCAAGTTTGAAACTGAAACGGCATCGTCACTTGAAATTACAGAATCGGATGCTGAAGTAATACGAATTCGTGAAATATTAAGAATTCCGGTTGAGGAATTGGAACTATCAGTCAGGTCACACAATGTTTTAAGGTCAGGAAATATTATAACTCTTGGCGATTTGGTTAAACGCGACATTTCAGATTTACTACAATTCCGGAATTTCGGAAGAAAATCATTGTCGGAACTGACTGAAATAGTCGAAGAGTACGGCTTGACTTTCGGAATGGATGTAAATAAGTATTTAGAAGGATAATAAAGTTTAAAAATCGATTTAAGTTAGGAAACAGTTATGCGACATGGAAAATCAGGTAGAAAATTAAAAAGAACAGCAAGTCACAAAAAAGCTATGCTTATATCACTTTCAACCGCACTTTTAAAAAATAAAAAAATAAAAACTACACTTGCTAAAGCAAAAGAAACAAGACCGTTCGTTGAAAAAATTATTACAAGAGCAAAAAATGCTGTTGCAAATGAAACGGAAGGTTCGACGAAAAATGTGCATGCACGGAGAGAAATTTCCAGATATATAAAAGACAGAGAAATTGTTACAGAACTCTTCGGTGAAATCGCGGCAAAAGTTATTTCCCGACAGGGAGGTTATACGAGAATAGTAAAACTCGGTCAGCGTCTGGGCGATGGAGCGCAAATGGGTATTCTTGAACTGGTTGATTATAATACTGGAAAAGAGACTATTAAAGCTTCACCGGTACAGAAAAAAACAAAACGTAGCAGACCAAAAAAATCAGAATCCGTGAAAGCTGAAAACCCAGCCCTCGAATCAAAAGCTAATGCTTGATACTATAAAACCTTATTAGCAATTTTTAGAGGGGCTGTCTCAAAAGTGAGTCAGCCTCTTTCATTTTTTTATAAGAAATGAAAC
>CAYTID010000105.1:0-1160 GCA_964437735.1 uncultured Ignavibacteriaceae bacterium
GATGAGGTTATATAAGTTTATCGCTCTTTGGGTGTCCCAGTGACGAAGTCGGGAGAATGCGTGGTTCAATCCGTCATTTAATCCTGCTATTAAAATTTCTTCCTTCCCGTCTTTTTCAAAGTCCCAATGATCTAAAATCAGTACTCCGCCGCGGTGATGATATGCTTGCATTTCTCTACCGGTTGCAGTATTTATTTCAAAAAGCTTTGACGGTGCCATCCCTTTTATGTTTGCAATAGCAAATAGGCGCGGTTTTGGTAATTTAATAATTATAAAATCAATAATGAATTCATAACCTTCCTGACCTTTACCAAGTTCGCCAAAATGTATCTTTTTTCCGTATCCGGTTTTCCATCGCAGGCTTCCGTAGTTATTAAAACAATATAAAGTATCCTTTGTAAAATCTGCATGCTGAGAATTACCTTTAATCAGTATCTCATTTATATTGTCACCGTCAATATCACCAACTCTTAGAAAAACTTGACCCAGACCTTCCTTAATTATTTTTTCATCGTTTGAACAATCCGGTATACCAATTACACTTTTTTTCCATAAAGTTTCACTCTCTTTATTATAAACAGTTAGGACATAATTATTGATTTTCGCATATGCCGGATTAGTGTCATCAGTCGGTGTTAAGAAGAAAACTCCAAGCGCAAAAACGATTGCGGCAAATGTCGTTGCGCCGGCAAATTTTACAGGATGGTATTGTATATATCGGATAAATCTTTGCAGTACAGGACGTTTATACGATTCAATTATTTCCGTGTATGTATCAAAAAATTTTCTTTTTTCAAGTCCGCGAATGGGTAGGGCAAGCCGCCGTTTCACGAGTAATTCTTCTGCAAATGACTTATCTTCCTTAGTAGGTTCCGAATCGATATTTTCTTCTAAAGCGGTGTAGAAATCTCGTAATTTCCCGGCATAATCACGGCAAGATGCGCAGAGTTCAAGATGTTTCTTAATTTCATTCTTTTCGCTGTCGCTAAAATCGTCCGGACTTAAGAAAAGTTTTTCTAACTGATATTTATCTATGTGTTCCATTGCTGATTTTCAATTGCCGATTGACAATTGCCGATTGCCAAATTTCAATTGCCAAATGCCAAATTGCAAATTGTAAATTGAAAATCGCAAATTGCAAATGTGTTTCATTGCCAATT
>CAYTID010000105.1:1260-6820 GCA_964437735.1 uncultured Ignavibacteriaceae bacterium
GCCAAGTGCCGATTGCCAAATTTCAATTGCCAAGTGCCAATTGCAAATTGAAAATTGTAAATTGCAAATTGTAAAATGATTAACATTCATTTCTTACTCCTTTTCTGAGCGGTAATACGTGAAGCTGCAAGTATGGCAGTTAACTCTTTAGTTTCTTGCAGAAGATCATTTAACTGTGTAGTATTAGAAAGTTCTGTATCAGAAATCATCTCAAGCCAAAATTGAGTTTCGTCTGCTTCTTCCTCGGCGATACCAAGTTTATTAATAAAATCTTTATGCGACCGTGCTTTACACGCTGCTCGATAATTTGCTGCTGTTGATGTTGCTGATCGAAGTAGTTGTCGACCCAATACTTTACTTGCATCATTTTTAGGTAATGATTGGACCAACTTGATGGCGTGCAATGCCATTTGTTTCATCCGATTTATTAATTCTTGTTCAGTCATATTCATTGCTGATTTTTAATTGCCAAATTTCAATTGCCAAATGTGTTTCATTGCCAATTGCCAAGTGCCGATTGCCAAATTTCAATTGCCAAGTGCCAATTGCAAATTGAAAATCGCAAATTGCAAATTCCAAATGTTTTTTTCCTTTCTCATTTATTATACTTATTTCAACGTTTTGCATGTTTTCCATAATTTTATATATCATCTATCAATCTTGAGGCGAATTCCTCCCGAGCAATTTTTAACAGATATTCCATTTTTGCTCGTAATTTCAATTCGTAAGTTTTTTCATCGCATTCGATATACCTCTGCAAATAATTTCTAAGGGATAGGTTGTCAGCTTCTTTGTCGCACCAGTCGGATAACATATCGTGAAATGCGTAGCTCATTGCTTCTGCATGTTCTTTATTGATTTTTCCATGTGCGTAATATACAACAAATATTTTCTCTTTTATGGCGGTTTCTACCATAATACGAATCCTGTCAATTTCAAAATCAAGTAAGCCGTTAAGATTAAGTTCATAATTATATTTTTCTAAATAATCTGACGAATAAACTTTTTTAAAAATCTGTACAATATCGACCAGCGGAACATTACGTCGAAAGCGTGTTTGATTTAATAATATACGGTATAAAGTTTCTAGCATTTCAGGAGTTGATCGATTTCGCTTGATTTGTTTTAGGAATTCTTTTTCGATCTCTTCAACTGGAAAAGCATCCAATTCATCTTGAGAGTCTTCGATGTTTGTCTAGATCATGTAACCGCGATAGTCATTAATTAATTTTAGTTTTGCAGAATGTTTCAAACAATCTCTTAAGTTACGGTGTATTTTTGCTCCTGCAGGATCGATTTGAGCATAGAGGCGTGCCAATTGTGTGTTAGCAATTTTAATAATAAAACTTTTATATGCTAAAAATACTTCATTATCAGGTAAAGTGTTAATTTCTTCTCTCAAGGATTCTACAAAGTTGTGGAGGCATATAAATTGATTGTTTTCATCTTTGACAAATGCTTCTGCGATGCAATCGTATGCTAAATCGGTAATTGTTAATCCGTGCGTTAAACAAAGACGTGTGATGGAACTTCTTATATGTAGTAAATGCGCTTCTACAATATTTCTGGTTTTTTGAACTAATTGACATAATTCATTTTCTGTTAAAGTAAGATTAATTACCTTGCATAATAAATGTTTAATATTGTAGAAATAGTAGTTCATCAAGTACCATCAATCACATGATATTGTGAAAATCCGATACTAATGGATTTGTAAATCCTCTGTTTTTAATATAAAATGATAATAATTTAAAAACAATGCTAACAGAACAAATTGTTTTATATTATTTGCAGGTTATAAAATTTAAAAAGGTTTTAATGCGGTAATTACCAAATCGTTTGATTTTTTTATACCAAACTCTTTCAGAGCGATTCCTCCAAAATAGATAATTTTTTAAAATCCCGTATTCTTTAAAAATATATCATAATCACTTTTCAGCCAGGGATGCAACGTGATTGTTTGAAGAGAATGTTTGAAGGTGTTTAATTCTTTTTCAACTTTCAGAATGTTGAAATTTATTAGTTTTTTCTCAAAGTCATAAAACCTTATGAACAAATTTTTATCAGTTTCTTTGATGCTTATTATTCGCTCTTTCTTTTTCAGAATTTTATTGTAATTCAATTGTTGAATAATTAATACTCCTCCCGGCTTGAGAATTGAAAAGAATGATTTTAACGTAGCGTTAAAATTTTTCTTGTCAGACAAATGTGGCATCGAATTACCTAAACAAAACACGGCGTCGAATTTAGTCTTTATGTATATCGGCAACGAAATAAAATCGGATTGTATGGTTTTAATTTTTTTATTTCTTTCGCCGGCATGTTTGTCTAATAACTTAATCATACGGGATGACACATCGGCGGCTGTCAAGCTAACTCCTAGTTCGGACAAAAGCAAAGAGTGAAAACCCGTTCCGCATCCGGCATCGAGGGCAAATTTAATTTTAAATTTTTGAATTATATTTTGAAAATTTTTTCTCTCGCTATCAAAGCGTTTTTGAAATCCCGTCATTTCGTCATAATATTCTGAAACGGAATCATAAAACAATTCAATATTTCTGTCTTTTCTTCGCATTAACTTCTCACTTTTATAATAAATTAATCTATAAAATAATTCGTCTCCATACAAATATCTTGAATCTCTCACTTTCTTTGTTTAACTTTGACTTAATTATAATCGAAAGGAATTTGCAATGGATTTAAATCGGATACAAAAAACTTTGAAAGATAGAAAAATCGACGGATGGCTGTTTTATGATTTCCACAACCGCGATCATCTGGCATACCGGATATTGGGATTGAATTCAACAAAGATGGCCACAAGACGTTGGTTTTATTTTATCCCTGCAAAAGGGGAACCGAAGAAATTAGTTCACAGTGTTGAAAAATTTAAACTCGATCCGCTGCCCGGAAAAAAGGAAATTTACCTTCCTTGGGAACAGCAACATACGCTTCTTAAAAAAATGCTCGGTCCGAAAAAGAAAATTGCAATGCAATATTCGCCTAAGAATAATATCCCCTATATTTCAATAATTGATGCCGGGACTATTGAACTGGTAAAAAGTTTCGGACATACGATAGTATCTTCTGCTGATTTGGTTACTGAGTTCGAAGCATACATCGATGAAAAAGGATATAAGCTTCATTTACAGGCTGGTAAAATTATTGATAAAATCAGAAATGAGGCTTTTGATCTAATCAAGAAATCTGCTTACGGAAATCTGACCACGACTGAATATGACGTCCAACAATTTATTCTCAAACGATTTAAGGAGGAAGGACTGGTTACACACAACGCGCCTATTGTCGGAACGAATGACCATCCCGCGGATCCGCATTTTGAGCCGACTCTCAAAAATTCTAGAAAATTCAAAAAGGGAGATACTGTTCTAATAGACCTCTGGGGAAAAAAGAATGTACCTGAAGGAATTTATTATGATATAACGTGGGTTGGTTATATCGGCGAAACGCCTCCGAAAAAATATATTGAAATATTTAATGTCGTAAAAAACGCGCGTAATGCTGCTGTTGATTTTGTGAAAGAAAAATTTTCTAAAAACAAAAAATGTTACGGCTGGGAGGTTGACGATGTCTGCCGTAATGTGGTGAAAAAAGCAGGATACGGAAAATATTTTGTACACCGTACAGGCCATTCGATAGGGGAGGAAGTTCACGGCAACGGGGCTAACATAGATAATTTGGAAACCAAAGATGAACGTCAATTGATGCCGGGTGCGTGTTTCTCCATTGAACCCGGAATTTATCTTGAGGGAATAATGGCTGTCAGATCGGAAATCAATATGTTTATCAAACATGACGGAGAACCGATTGTGACAGGTGAAGTACAAAACGAAATAATACTTTTATAATCAACGGAAAGGGTTTTTGTGGAATTAAGGAAAACTATCGATTCAATACGAACAGGGTTTCAAAGAGAATTCTGGGTAGCAAATATTTTGGAATTGTTTGAACGGTTTGCTTTCTACGGCTCAAAAGCTGTGTTGACTGTGTATCTGGCGATAAAAGTTGGATTAGGAGCGCAGACAGCCGGGACATTGGCAGGAATTTATTCCGGACTTATCTATTCGCTTCCGATTCTTGCCGGTACATTTGTCGATCGTTACGGTTTTAAACGCACGCTGATGGCGTGTTTTTCAATATTTTGTATCGGATATTTCTTAATTGGTCTGGCCGGTCTCGAATACGGTCAATTTATAATTGAAAAAACAGGTAAAACACCTTATATAGCCGCCGTATTATTATTAACCGCTTTTGGCGGATCGTTGATTAAGCCGTGTATCGTTGGAACAGTGGCAAAAACTTGTAGAGCTGATGTAAAATCATTAGGATACTCAATATACTATACTATGGTTAATATTGGCGGTGCAGTCGGACCAATATTGGCTTTACAAGTTAGAGAAAATCTCGGGATCGAATATGTATTGATCATGTCCTCGATAACTTCTTTCTTATTACTTTTAGGTACAATTATTTTCTTTAACGAACCTAAGGGTGATGAAGAGCCGACAGAACAACGAACTATGAAAAAGGTTTTCTGGGACATGCTGCTTGTTTTCAGGAATGCAAAATTTATAAGCTTCCTTGTAATTTTTTCGGGCTTTTGGATAATGTTCTGGCAAATATTTTACTCGCTACCATTTTATATTATTGAAGTTTTAAAATTCCCTCAGTTTGAAATAATTGAATCGGTTGGTGCGTGGACAATAATATTTGTTACAATTCCAATAACAGCGATTGTAAAAAAATGGAAACCGTTAACCGCAATTCTGATAGGGTTTATTTTTGCCAGCGCCTCATGGCTGCTTATGGGGGCTTTTCATACTGTTGCTGCGGCTATCGCGACAGTTGCTATATTCGCTATCGGAGAAGCAATTCAGGCACCGAGATTTTATGAATATGTAGCATCGCTTGCTCCTAAGGATCAGGTCGGTACATTTATGGGCTTCGCTTTTCTTCCGGTCGCGATTGGTTCGTTTACCGCAGGTCCGTTGGCAGGATATTTAGTAGAAAATTTTTTACAGAAATCTTTTCAACCGACTTTAATGTGGATGATAATTTCAGCAATCGGCGGTGTTTGTATTATTTTAATGTTCTTTTATAATCTGTTGTTTATTAAAGGAAAAACACACAGCTGATATTTTCTTTATCAATAAAATGCTCAACCCTAAAGGATTTGGTAAGGGCTGAGCATTTTTTTTAATTGAATTATTATAAGAATGAATACGAGATTCCCAAGGCGAGTGATTCTCTTAGCTGGCGTTTAATCGAGATGTCATAATCGTAAAACATTTCAGCATTCAAACTAACGTTAATGTATTTTGTCACCTTTGCCGTAAGAGTGTTGTCCCATCTTGCATCAATTTGATTGAGAGCCTTGACGTTCGAAAACAATTCGAGCTTGGATGTAAACAAAAGATTTTCATCGAACTTTAATTTAACATCCGTCACTGATGCAATACCAGCTTCGGTTTTGATTTTTTCAAGTTTTGCAGTCGTCGGATCGTCAGTAAATAGGATGGGGAATTTATCTGTAACCGTT
>CAYTID010000106.1:0-6807 GCA_964437735.1 uncultured Ignavibacteriaceae bacterium
AATTTTATTACATTTTTTATATGAAATCAAACAATTCCAAAATAGCCGTTCTAACCCTTGGCTGTGCTAAAAATGTGGTCGATTCAGAGGAACTACTCGAACAGATCGATCATAGCGACTATCAAATCACAGAAAATGTTGAAGACGCAAGTGTGTTGGTGGTGAATACTTGCGGCTTTATAGAGGATGCAAAAAAAGAATCCATCGACACAATCCTGCAATCTGTCGAGCTTAAAAAACAGGGAAAACTGAAAAAAATAATTGTGATGGGATGCCTTTCAGAACGCTACAAAGCTGAATTGCAGTCGGAAATTCCCGAAGTGGATGCCTTTATCGGCGCCAACAAACTCGAAAAAGTTGCAGAAGAAATCGGAATTAATTTTAAATACGAACTTTTGGGAGAACGGCATCTTACTACGCCGCGTCATTATGCATATCTGAAAATTGCAGAAGGTTGTACAAATCGGTGTACGTTCTGTGCAATACCCCTTATGCGCGGAGAACATAAGAGCAAACCGGTTGAACGAGTTGTTAAGGAAGCAAGCAGGTTAGCGGTGCTGGGTGTGAAAGAATTAATAATTATCGCTCAGGATACTACATACTACGGCTTGGATATTTATGGTAAACGTTCGCTGAAACTATTGCTGGAGCAGCTGTGTAGTATAAACGAAATAAAATGGATCCGTTTAATGTACACATATCCCGCAAAATTTCCACTTGAGATTTTGGATTTATTTAATGATAATGAAAAGATTTGTAAATATATCGACCTGCCCCTCCAGCATATATCAGACAATGTTATAAAATCTATGCAGCGGGGAATAAGTTCAAAATCAACTCGCAAATTAGTTGAAACCATAAGGCAAAAAGTTCCCGGAATTTCACTCAGAACTTCTCTTATCGTCGGCTACCCTACGGAAGGCGAAAAAGAATATAAAGAATTACTTAATTTTGTTAAAGAGTCGGAATTTGAACGTTTGGGAGTATTTACATACTCACCCGAAGAAGGGACGTCGGCATTTTCACTCGGCGATCCGATTGCGGAAGAAATAAAAAATCAGCGCCGCGATGAGATTATGGAAACTCAGAAGGAAATTTCACTTGAAAAAAATAATTCGCTGGTCGGATCGGTGATGGAAGTTGTTGTTGACAGGAAAGAATCCGGCGCTGCATATTGCCGAAGCCGTTTTGACGCCCCTGAAATAGATAATGAAATAATTATTGAAAATGACACTATTATCAAAGAGGGAAATTTTTATAATGTAAAAATTATTGATAACTTGGAGTATGACTTAATAGCAGAAAGAATTGATGATGCGTAAATTTATATCCACATTAATATTCTTATTATTTCCTTTGATTTCGTATCCGCAATATGAAAAAAATATCTTTGAGGATGCCGGAACTCCGAAGGTATATTACGACGCCCTTGGTTTTAGTTCAATCTATGAAGGGGATAGCAGGCTCGATGTTTTTATTCAGATACCATATGAAGCATTATTTTTTATTAAACAAGGGAATGTTTATCTCTCGACGTATGAATTATCTGTCAATATTTACGATGCAAAAAATATATTGACACGGGAAAAGTTATGGACGGAAAGTATCAAAACGAACTCATATGAAGAAACGATTTCGCCCAAACCGTATAAACTTAGTCAGCAATCGTTTTTATTGACGCCGGGAAAGTATTCCGTTGCCGTCCAATTGCGCGACAACGAAACAAAAAAATCAGTACGCAGTACAAGAACCATTGAGCTGAGAGATTTCTCACAAAAACCCTTCGACTGTTCCGACATTATGATATTAAATCAACTGTCCGTTGATGGAGAGACAAAAACAATAATTCCTAATATTACAGGAAATGTTGCAGAACTTGAGGGAGGCTTCTTCACCTTTATGGAGCTTTACAACAACAATAGTATTGACTCGATAAGCATAATGTATAATATCAATAGCGGAAAAGAAAAAATATTAAAACAAGATACAGCGTATTATATTTTGAAAGAAGGGAAAAACGCTATTTTTGTTAAGGTAAATACAGATAACATTCCGATGGGAAACTACAACCTTGAGTATAGTATAAGACCGAATGAACTTAAACTAAGCGAAGAAGAGATTAACAAGAATACTATATCAGTAGCTAAATCTTTTATCATAAAATGGAGAGGGATGCCAATTTCTATTGTTGACCTTGATATCGCAATCGACCAGATGATATACATTTTTGAGCCGGGTGAAATTGAGAAAATAAAAAAACTTCCTCCGAATGAAAAAGGAATTGCATTCAAAGAATTATGGAACAGAAAAGATCCCACCCCCGGAACCGAACGCAACGAATTAATGGAAGAATATTACGCCAGGGTGGAATATGCGAATAAAACATTCAAGCATTATATAGAAGGTTGGCGAACAGATATGGGGATGGTGTATATAATATTTGGTCCGCCAAATAATATCGACAGACATCCATTTGAATTGAATGCCAAGCCATACGAGGTTTGGCATTACCATGAACTGAACCGGCAGTTTATATTTGTCGACCAATCCGGTTTCGGTGATTATCAACTGGTTACTCCGATATGGGACGTTTGGCAAAGACCGCGATAAAAATAAATTTATGTTTTTTATTGCTGTTTGGTGTATTCCAATCGGCAGCAACTCAAACAAAAGTCAAATCGGTTAACTTTATTCAGTCGGAGGAATTATTCCGTACAAAGCATTTGTACGAGAAGCTAATATTAAAAAGTGAATATATTTTCTCGCGTGAAAAGCTTCAAGCCGATCTGGAAAATATCCGGGAAGTTATTGCGAACAACTGTTACCCTTTTGCAGAAATAAGAGCCGATTTAAATTATTCTCCGGACAGTAATTTTATCGATATTAATTATAACATCGATCCGAAAAAAAAATATTTAATCAGTGATATTGTAGTTACCGGAAACACTTTTATTTCAACACGGGACATAATTTTGAAGTTTCTGACCCAACCGGAAAAATGTTTGAACACCAGCCTCATTGAATCCGATATCGAAAATTTGATTAAAGTTTATGAAAACAACGGATATCCATTTGTAAAAGTCAGTATATCGGATATTTCAAGAGAAGAAATTGATGACCGGGGAAATCTAAAAATAACAATTGAGATTGATGAAGGACCGCAGATTAAGATTGATCAAATTAAAGTTGAGGGAAATTCGGAAACAAAAGCAGCAGTTGTTATTCGCGAAACTCAAATCAGATACGGGGAAATATACGATCAAAGGAAAATAGATAAAATCAGGAGACGTTTAAGGAGATTAAATATATTTAACAACATCGATGAGCCGGAAATATTCATACATCAAAATCCCGTATTAAAAAATATTGAACAGAAGTCAATGCAAAAGGATACAACAGTGTACCAATCAGGGGGAATACTTATCAATGTTACCGAAGGAAATACAAACAGATTTGACGGAATTATCGGTTATCTCCCCGGATTTGGCGGTGAATCCGGTTACTTTACGGGACTTGCGGATATCGGAATGCGTAATTTATTCGGAACAGGCAGGAAATTATTCATTAAGTGGTTAAGAGAAGATCGTTATTCTCAG
This sequence comes from uncultured Ignavibacteriaceae bacterium, assembly GCA_964437735.1. GTDB lineage: Bacteria > Bacteroidota > Ignavibacteria > UBA10030 > BY39 > CAYTID01. The sequence continues at coordinate 3,597 of CAYTID010000106.1, forward strand.
GAAATTGGGCTTAGATATGTGGAGCCATGGTTTTTAAACTATCCTGTAAATATCGGAGGATATTTTTTTCAGAGACAACAGGACACGACTTATATAAAGAGAGCAATTGAATTTAAGTCCGATTTTCAAATCAGTGATAATTTATCCATCAGTGCATTATTTAATCAGGAGCAAATAATTCCTTCTTCAGAAATTTCAAATCAGTTTGTAAGAGCAAATGGAAAATATTTCGGAGGACTGGAAGCTCACTATGATATAAGAGACGATATATTTAATCCGACGGAAGGCGTCAGCTATCGAACAGATTACAGGTTTGGAAGGAAGAAAATTTATTCGATAAATCAGGTCAAGACAATTCAAAAATACGGAATAGATATTGAGTGGGCAATTCCCGTTGTAAAATCAGTATCCTTTGCAAAGCAGGTTTGTGTTATCGGCTTGCATGGCAGGGATATTAAGGGAACTGACGTTGATGTCAGCGATTTATATAGGTTCGGAGGGACAAATTCTTTACGTGGATACAGAGAAAATCAGTTTATTGGCTCCAGAGTTGTCTGGTCAAACACCGAATATCGTTTCTTAACAGGTAGAAGATCGTTTGTTTTCGGATTTTTTGATTTAGGATATTATTTTCGTCAAGGTAATAAAACGAACGAAGCACAAACATTCGACGAATCAGTTGAAAGTTTTAAATATGGCTACGGAGTCGGTTTGAGGTTTGAAACTGCATTGGGAATCATCGGAGTCAGCTTTGCGCTGGGCAAAGGCGATAATTTTGATCAGGCAAAAATACATTTCGGTTTGATTAGTGAGTTTTAAAAATAATAATTAAATTTGGTTAATGAATTTACATTTTGAAAATGAATTATGGGAAAGCGGTAAAAATTTTGTTGCCGGTATAGACGAAGCAGGAAGGGGTCCGCTTGCCGGGCCGGTCGTAGCTGCGGCGGTTATTTTTCCGCAAGGTTATTTTTTTGAAGGGGTCAACGACTCGAAGAAACTCAACGAAAAGAAGCGAACTGAACTATTCGATATCATTAAAACAAATTCCTTAAGTGTCGGCGTGGGAATTATCGGGCAGGACGTTGTTGACGAAGTTAATATATTAAAAGCCACATTCATGGCTATGCATAGAGCCATCGAATCGTTGAATCCTGTTCCTCACCATTTACTTATCGATGGTCCGCACTTTGCAGAAGCAAGTATACCATCGACAAAAATTATTGGAGGCGATGCCAAGAGTTTTACTATTGCTGCGGCTTCAATAATCGCAAAGGTAACCCGCGATAAATTGATGATGGAATACGATACATTATATCCGCAATATGGTTTTGCAAAACACAAAGGTTACGGAACAAAAGAACATCTTGATGCAATAAGAAAATATGGGACGTGCAAAATACACAGGAGAAGTTTTAAAATTCGTCATTAAAATAAAACCATTTTAAATTTGGGAGAAAAATGGATAGACATTCAAAAGGGTCAGCAGGGGAAAGTCTGGCTGAAAAATTATTGACAGAAAAAGGATTTAAGCTGGTTGAAAGAAATTACCGCTATGGAAGAGGAGAAATCGATCTGATATTTTATGATCGGGATATCCTGGTATTTATCGAAGTGAGATCGGTTAGCTCCGATATGTACGGAGAACCTGAAGATACAATATCCATCCGCAAACGAAAGCAAATTAAAAAAATAGCAGGGGCTTATTTATGGGAAAAAGAAATTAATGATGTTGAGTGCCGTTTTGATGTTGTTGCAATAAAATGGGAAAATAATAAACCACTGATAAAATATATACCAAATGCTTTTTAGAAAAATCAGCAAAGAGCTTTGAGTTCGATAAATTGTCGGTTATTTTTTTTCAGCGGTTATGGATTTATCCGTAGAGGAATCTTTAGACGTAGTTTTTATTTCAGTCTTTGAGGTTTCTTTTTTTTTTTCTGAAGGAGACGAATTACTATTTTTATAATCGGTTAAATAAAAACCGCTTCCCTTAAAAATAAGTCCCGCACCGCCTCCGATTACGCGAATGAGCGAATTTGTGTTGCAAGAGGGGCAATCTGTAAGTGTTTCTTCTGATATTCTTTGGAATTCGTCAAATTCATGTTTACAATTTTTACATTTATAAGCGTATGTTGGCATATTTTCCTGGTCGTGTTAATATATACATATTTTGGCTTGAAAATATATGAAAATTCGGGGTTTTAAACAAATTTGGGTGGACTGTTGATTAAAGCTCTATATTCGAGTCGTTTTCATAAGCAGAGCCGATATGACACAGATAATTCAGGGTTTTTGCGAATAACTCGAAGAGGTTTTTTAAAAGTTCAACATCTTTGATGACACCATTCACTTGAAAATACAATTCGTCAACACCTTCAGGAAATTGAGCCCCAAACCATCCCTCGTCATCTTTAACCTCAAAGGATATTTTTGGTTGTTGCTGTATTAGTTGGCGAATTTCCGGGTTTGAAAAAAATGTAATCACTTTATTGGTATCGTTACCCTTGATAATAAAGTCGTTGTCGAAATCAGGATATCCGACTTCAATATCATCCATACCTAAAACCTTACCTAAATTACTAAAAAAATTTTTCCGGTAAACTTTAAACCGGAAACCGTCAACGTTCGCGTACGGTACTCGCATTCGAGTAAACACGGTACTACTTTTTCCTGTCGATACAGTGTAAGTATCTAAAGTTACAGTCCAGTCTTTTACTCTTACGGTAACCTTGTCGCCTTTCCAGAGTCCACCTTTGGTATAGGTTCCTCCAATTTCGATGCAGAGTTGCTGCCAAACTTCTTCTTGGCTCGGTCTAAATAGTTGTCTTAAAAATGTCATTTATTTGGTAGAAATTTAAGCAAAAAAATTATATAAACCAAGGCGTTCTATGAATTCATCAAATAATATTTTTCCAATCGGCTTGAAGTCGTGCAATTCGTGCCGCATCCGAAATAGTTTTTTTCTCACTAACGTTAAGTAAATCTGATATAATATTTTCGGGATTTGCTGGGTCACGAACCTCATCTTCAAGAAATCCTTCCGTCAAATAATCCATAACGTTCAGAAAATATTTTTCCTAACCAGTTTTTCTTCCTGTTAAAAAGAGCGTTAATAACAGTCAACTCTAAGTATAGAGTAGGGAATTTCAAATCGGTGAGGTTGCGCCATATTTTTATAGCTCGTATTTCATCCAACCTCCCTGATTTA
>CAYTID010000107.1:0-6806 GCA_964437735.1 uncultured Ignavibacteriaceae bacterium
CCTCGACCTCCAGGGCCACAACCTGGCGTTCTAACCAGCTGAACTATGGACACCATATCGCCAAAGGTTTATTTCACTTTGGAACCGCTATTTTAGTAAGAAATCCCGACATATCGTCGGGATTTAACGTGCAAAATATACTTATTTTTTTTCAAAAAAACAAATTGACTTTATTTCATTAAAATGAATTTTTTTGTTGAAACATAATTATTCCCCACTTCCAATCTGTAAAAATATACACCACTCGATAAGTTTTTGCCGTTAAAATGTTGTTTGTATTTGCCCGGTTTTTGAAATTCATCGACCAGTGTCGCCACTTCCTGACCCAATATGTTGAATATTCGTATTAAAACTTTTGATTGAACAGGTAAATCATATTCAATAATTGTAGTCGGATTAAACGGATTAGGATAATTTTGATATAATCTGAAATTCGTAGGTTTCGCAATCAGGTATTGCTTCTCGCTCGTGATTGTTCCGGTCTCCGTTGTTTTTAATATAGTTGCATCATTGCCGACAGCGATTCCGTACGCCGGATCAACAAAATGTATTGCAAATATGTCATGGGCATCAGCCGTGTATTGCGAATACCAATTATCTCCCCGGTCATTTGAAAAATATATATTTCCATTTTCCCCGGCAACGTATAATGAATTATCGTTAAGAATGTGTAAGGTATTTAACTTTGTGGATAACGGAATACTCTTATTGATCCAGTCCAAACCTCGATTTGTAGATGTCAGAACCGTTCCGTTATCACCAACAATCCAAACAACGGCATCATTATAGATCTTTATCTCGTTCAGATTGGAGGCGACGCTCGAGTTTTGGGATTGAAAAGAACCGCCTCCCGGGTTTGCCGTGAATATCGAACCTTTGCTGCCTACAACAATGACCCGGTTATCAGTAAAAGCCGCAATTCCGGAAAAATTTGTTGTTGAATCAACGACCTGAGGTGTCCATATGTTTCCATTGTCTGTTGTTGTTAAAACTAATCCTTTATCCCCGGCTATCCAACCGTTTTGATTCAGTGAGAAAAATATGCTTCTGAGATTTCGTGTTGTTGAGGTATGGATTTTTGTCCAGAAATTTCCATTGTCAATACTCTTGAAAAGTGTTCCGAATTCGCCTACAGCAAATAATGTGTTTATCTGAGGAGATGCAAACTTGAAGAAATGTGTATTCATTCCGATTTGTCTTCCGTTCCAGTCAACGCCACCATTTGATGTAATCAAAAATGTTCCGTGCTCACCGAGAATACATCCGTTTTGCTGATCTGTAAATTTAACATCATAAAATCGCTGCCAGAAAAAAGTTGGTTGTCTGAACCATTTTTGTGTGTAGGTTTCCGACATTAATGCAGAAATGTATTTGTCGTTGCCTGTGTGATCCTGATTGAGATTATCAATTGTTACAAAATTAGCAAAAGAATTAATACCGGAAGGCAAACTTTCCCAATAAGAACCATTGTAAAAATGAGCGCGAAGCATTCTTTCATTCTGTACACCAATCCCAAGTTCTCTACGATCTGAAGGGTAGTTATTGTACATAAATTGTATTTTTGCTGAATATGTCGCAGTTGTCGGGTGCGGAGTAATCACCAACCACCTTTTTATAAGTTTTTCTGATGATGGATTTGTTACAAACGGAGGAGTTGAATCGGGGTATGCTCTTATTGTGACACTATCCAATCCGCTGAAACTGTGAAACCACATAGTTGCTATTGTTCTTCCGTCGTAAGTGATAAAATGATAAGGAACATCCGTTTGTGTTATTTTGGTAGTAGCAATATTATATAATCCAGCCGGAGGATTGATAAATGTTTTATAAAGGAAGTTTCTTCTTACGGTAACATAATATTTCAATGCCTTGACATGTTCATAAAAATCCTGAATGGTCCCCCATTTTTGTGGATCGGAAATCACCTCATTAGTAATCAAGCTTGCAAGGCTGTCGATGCGTCGGTTCATTCTGGTTTCGGTAAAAATATTATCCAGTACAAATTTTAATTTTAATCTGAATTTTTCCTTTAATATTGGCCTTGATAGCCAACGGTCTTTTAACAAATTCGATGGACCTGAAAGAGGGGGATACGTATATACAAAGCCGTCGTTTAATAATGAAGAAGGATAAGGTTTTAAGGTACTGCCATCTCTTCCCCATGAAAGATCATAATCCCATGGTATTATGATCCACTTTTGATTTGCTCTTGTTGTGTCATGAAAAAGAGAATAATTTTTATTATAACTATCACCCATCATCGTTAAGGAGTTAACGACAAACCAATTTAAGACACTATTGGTATCAAATAAATCCACGACCGTGCTTGCAAAAGCCGAACTATCGGTCGTGTTAAGTGTAAAAATTAATTGTTTTAAATCTTCATAATCATTTGCGGTCCCAATTTCTTTTGAATAGTACAATTTTAATAAACTGTCCGTTTGAATTGTTAAATCACCTTGAGCGTAGGTATCATCTGCTTCATATAAATTACCGACCGTAAAACCACGATTAATAAGAAAATATCTGTCGATTTTATCAATAAAAGCAAATAAACCCTTGGTCTCGTTATTTATTTTAAAAATTGAATGATAACAAAAAGGAGCCACTGCGTTGATGTCTGAAAATAAATCCCAGGATAGCTTTTCTCTTAAGAAAGATTTATCCGTATACATCGAATTCAGATTAATGTCCCTTAAACCGAAAAATAGGTTTGATGTTGCAAAACGGACACGATATGCCTTTTTTGCATAATATCTTGTTGAATGACCTTTAAACCTGATATTCGATTCGGGCCAGGTTGTATCGTTTGATGTGAACGGGGCAGGGAGGCGGACATCGCTCCAGATACTCCGCGTGTAAAGAGATTCAAAATCTGCCGATGTCATAGCTACTTTATATTGTGGGATTTGAGATTGAGAACAAGCAGTAGCAAATGTTATTAAAAATATTAAGCGATAAATATATTTCACTGCAATCCTATTATTCAACGTAAAAAGTATTTTGATAAATACAGTGATTCTCTTCAAACGGGGACTAAATTCTTCTGAGTAATTTTCTTAATTCTTCTTCGGAAGAATTTCGTGTTTTCTCAATATCTAAATTAAAAAAATTTTTATTCTTATATACCCATCTCCCGTCAATCATCACCGAATCGACATCTTCACGGTCGGCGGAGTAAACAATAGTAGTGTAAAGGTTTTCAGCTTCATCCTGGATTAGAGGATTCCAGAATTTTTGTAAATCGAGCAAAACTATATCGGCTCTTTTCCCGGCTTCAATGCTTCCGACTTCATTTTGCATTCCGAGCGCCTCAGCGCCTCTGATTGTAGCCATCTCGAAAATATTCTTAGCCGGCATCGAGGTCGGTCCGTGAAGCGGCTTTTGTATCAAACCGGCGAGCCTCATTTCCATAAACATATTCAGATTATTATTGCAGGGAGCGCCGTCCGCGCCAAGAGAAACAGAAATACCTTCAGATAAATATAAAGGCACATTCGCAATTCCTGAACCGAGCTTCAAATTAGAACTAGGACAATGAGAAATCTTAGCTTGAGTTTTTTTTATAATACCTATTTCATCATGATCGAGATGGATACAATGTGCAAGGACTGATTTTTCCGAAAGGACTCCGAGATGATTTAAAAATTCCACATTGTCCATGCCGCATCGCTCACGAACCGCATGTATCTCCCCGTTGTTCTCCGACGCATGTGTATGAAATATCATACCGTCATTTTCAGCAACAATTTTGAATGCTTCCTGCATAAGTCCATCGGTACAGGAAAGAACAAAGCGGGGGGCGGGCGCGTATCTCACTCTTCCATCGTATGATTTATGCCATTTTTGCGCAAGATCGAGTGTGGAAGATACAGAGGAAGATGTTGTTTCTTTAAGTTTTGGGTAGACTTCGTTAATATCCATCATTGCTTTGCCGGTGAATGCTTTGAAACCTGTTTCACCAATGGCTCTGATTACTTGTTCATGGTGATTCACGCTCCCCATGTCTAATATCATAGTTGTTCCGGAACGTATGAGCTCTGAGATCCCGATGAGAGAGGAATAGTACATTGATTTTTCATCGTGCGCTGCTTCGAATGGGAATATTTTTTTGCTTAGCCAATCGAGAAGGAGAAGATTTTCCGCCATTCCCCGGAAAAGAGTTTGACAAAGATGTATGTGCGTTTGTATAAATCCCGGGATTGCGATAAGGTGTGATGCATCTATTATTTCGCAATATCGTTTTTTATATTCGTCAATCTCTCTCAGTGAAATAATTTTTTCAATTTGGTTTCCGTTGATAACAATGGCGGCATTTTTTAATAATTCATCCGATGATGCCGTTAATATTTTATCTACAATAAGTACTTTTATCAAATTATCCTCTTACAAATATTTTAATCGAGTAAAAATAGAAATCATTTTTATATATTCCAAAAAAATAGAGTCATGATTGACTCTATTTTGAAGCCTTGAATTCTTCGTACTGTTACTATCAGTCGAGAAAATGAATAACAAGCCCGTCTCTCAACTTTGGTTCGAACCAGGTAGATTTAGGGGGCATGATTTTTCCGGCATCGGCAATTGAGATAAGTTCTTCGATGGATGTTGGGAATAAAGCAAATGCGATAACCATTTCTCCGGAATCAACACGTCGTTCAAGTTCACTTAATCCACGTATTCCGCCCACAAAATCAATGTTTTTGCTTGTGCGGGGATCATCAATACCGAGCACAGGGTTCAAAATATGGTTTTGCAAAATCGAAACATCGAGCTTGTTGATTACATCATCGCCATCCTGAAAATCTGATTTTAATTTCAGGTAGTACCATTTTTTGTCAATGTACATACCGAACTCACCTTTTTCCCGCGGCTTTGCCTGCCCGGCAATTTTTTCAATTTCAAACTTTTTCTCAATCTCAGCGATAAATCCTTCAACGGTTTTTTCGTTAAGATTTTTTACAACCCGGTTGTAGTCGAGAATTTTTAATTGATTGTGAGGAAAGATCACTGCCAGGAAAAAATTGTACTCTTCACTGCCGTTGTGGTCAGGATTGTTCTTCTTCCGCTCGACGCCCATTCTTGCGGCGGAGGCTGAGCGGTGGTGACCGTCGGCAATGTAAAGATTTGGGATGGCATCAAATATTTTTGTGATCTCTGAAATCAATTTGTTGTCGGTAATTATCCAAAACTGATGACGGATACCGTCTTGAGCGGTGAAATCGTATTCGGCTTTTTCAGCGATTACGGAGGAAACAATTCGATCCAACTCAGAATTAGCATGGTATGTCAAAAATATCGGACCGGTCTGTGCATTGGTCACTCTGATATGATTCGTGCGATCGTCTTCCTTAACTTTTCTTGTAAGTTCATGTTTCTTGATTATTCCGCCTAAATATTCCTGCACCGATACGCATCCGACTAATCCATACTGTGTGTGAGAGTCCATTGTTTGCCCGTAAATATAGAGATGTGGATTTGCGTCTTGTGTGATTATACCATCGGCGATGAATTTATCTAAGTTCTCTTTTCCTTTCCTGTAGACAAGTGGATCGTAAAGAGAAATTGACGGGTCTAAATCAATTTCCGGTTTTCCGACATGAAGAAAGCTCAGCGGATGTCCTTCGGCTTCGCTGCGGGCTTCGTCCGAATTTAGTACGTCGTATGGTTTCGATGCTACTTCTGCTGCATATTGCGCTAGAGGACGCCAGCCTTTAAATGGTTTGAGTGTTGACATATTAGAAAATTAAAATTTAAATTGAAAAAATTAAAAATGGTAAATAATTAAATATTACTTCAAAGTATTAACGACCTTTGTTGCGATTTCTTCGCCGACACGTTCTTGAGCTTCGTTTGTCGAAGCACCGATGTGTGGTGTTGCCGAAACATTCGGATGATTGAGAAGTTCTTTTTGTGTTTCTGTTACAGGTTCGTTTACGAATACATCGATTCCTGCAGCTGCAACTTTTCCGTTTTTCAGCGCATCAATCAAGTCAGCTTCCGAAACCACACCGCCACGGGCACAATTTATTATTACAACTCCATTTTTCATTATATCGATTTCTTTTTTTGTAATTGCAGCCCCCACTTTTTTATCAAGCGGAATGTGCAGAGATATAAAATCCGATTGTCGCAAAACTTCATCCTGAGTTGTTAGCTTAACATTTAAGTCGGTTGTAGTCACAAAAGGGTCGTAAGCAATCACATTCATTCCCAAACCGATTGCCCGTTTCGCAACTTCTTTACCGATGCTACCGATTCCGAAAATTCCGAGTGTTTTACCGGTAAGCTCAACCCCTTTACTGAATTCCTTTTTGGGCCACTTTAAATTCCTCATTTCTGATGTGGCAACGTGTAGAAAACGGCATAAAGCGAACATATGAGCAATCGCTAATTCCGCTACCGATATCGCGGATGCGCCAGGCGTATTCAGCACAGGAATTCCTTTGTTTTTTGCGTAAGCCACATCAATATTATCCAAACCAACACCGCCGCGGGCAATAGCTTTTAAATTTACTCCGGCATCAATTACTTCTTTAGTTACTTTGGTCGCCGAACGTACTATGATCGCATTGTAGTGTGGTATTTCCTTCAGTAATTCTTCGGGTGAAAGTTTTTTATCTACCACTTCAAAACCGGCACTGAGTAATATCTTTTTGCCGATATCTTCAATTCCATCGGAGATTAATATTTTCATATTCATACCTTTTTATAGTTGTAAAACTTTTTCGATTGCAGATGTTACTTCTTTAATATCGTTCATCGTCAGTTCGCCCATGTGTGCGATACGGAAAGTTTTTTCTTTC
>CAYTID010000108.1:0-6520 GCA_964437735.1 uncultured Ignavibacteriaceae bacterium
CTCATAAAGAAATAATGAATAGTAAAACTTTTATGCAAGCGAAAAAACTATGAGCTTTTTTGTAAATTGCAAATCCTATCAAAAAACATTAACTTTATCAACGAAATTATATTTTTATTAAATGAATCTATCGAAAATTCTTATAATCCGACTCAGTTCAATCGGCGATATTATACTTGCATCACCTCTAATTAGATGTATAAGGGCTAAATATCCCGACTCGCAAATTGATTTTCTCGTCAGGAAAGATTACTCCGAACTTGTCAGCTACAATAAAAACTTATCGAATGTGATAGAATTTGACATAAAATCCGGCTCCCGAGGACTCAACGAATTGGCATCCAACATTAATAAAGCGGGATACGATGTGATATTGGATATTCATAACTGTCTTCGCAGCAGATATATCCGAAAAAATAGTTCGGCAAAAAAATTTATCATAAATAAAAATATCATTCGACGGTTTTTACTGGTTAATTTTAAAATTAATATTTACAACAATTACATATCTGTGATCGACCGGTATATTAACACTGCCTCATCATTGTCGGTGAATAATGATGGCCGGGGACCTGAAGTATTTCTGCCGGAGGCGATTAACCACAGGATAACCGATACGATAAACTATTTGAATCTGCCCGATCATTCTGTTCTGATAGGCGCGGCGCCTTCGGCAAAACATTTTACAAAAAAATGGCCCCGTGATAATTATGCAAAATTGTTTTCAAGCCTGATAAAAAACTTGAACGCTGTAATCATCAATCTGGGTGGAAAAGAGGATAAAGATTACATCGATGAAATTGTTGAAAATGTAAATTCAGGATTAACCGAAAAAAAGTGTCTGAACGTCGCTGGAAAATTAACATTACTTGAGACTGCGGCAGCGATAGACAGGTGCAGCCTTCTTATAACAAATGACACCGGTTTAATGCATCTCGCGGCTGCCCGTAAAAGAAAAATTGCAGCCGTTTTCGGTCCGACTGTCAAAGAATTTGGCTTTTTCCCTTACGGGGTCGAAGTCGCAATAATTGAAAATAATAATTTAAATTGCCGCCCTTGTTCACATATCGGAAGCTCCGAGTGCCCTAAAAAACATTTCAAGTGTATGAAAGAAATATCAGTCGATGGAGTTTTTTTGAATATAAAAACCCTGTTAAAAAATTAAATATGAAATTATTCTGGATAATAGTTTATAATATTTTTGTTCTGCCTATCCTCTGGTCGGGGTTCAGGCTCGTCGGTTTATTCAATAAAAAAATCAAGAGAGGAATCAGGGGAAGAATAAAATTATTTGATCAGTTACAAGATCAGATGAAAACAATCCCGGCAGGTTCAAAAGTTATATGGTTTCACGCATCATCGCTTGGGGAATTTGAACAAGCAAAACCGATTATCGAAGAACTGAAAAATATTTATCAGGATGTTAAAATAGCCGTATCTTTTTTTTCCCCGTCAGGATACGAGCCTTCACGGAAGTATAAGCATGCCGATGTTTTTACATATATTCCATTCGATTCATATCGCAATGCAAATAAATATATCAACATATTAAATCCTGCGGCAGCGGTTATGATCCGATACGATCTTTGGCCCAATCATGTTTGGCGGCTAAAAAGGAGAGGTATTCCGGTTTTTCTGGCAAATGCGACAATGCGTGATGAAATAAAGAAAAACCTGCCCATCGCAAAATCGTTTCTTAAACATTTGTATGATAATGTAAGCTATATCTTAACGGTAACTCAAACCGATTTGAATAATTTTAAAAAAATCGGACCAAAAACACCGGTCATCGATAAAATGGGCGATACACGTTACGATCAGGTTCTGAAGCGAAGCATTGAATCGCGAAAAAAACATCTAATCCCTGAATCAATTTTATCCGGCAAAAAAATAATTGTTGTAGGAAGCAGTTGGGAGGAAGATGAAGAAGTTTTGTTTCCTGTTTTCCTGAAGCTTCAAAAATCAAACAAAGATTTATTAATAATAGTCGTTCCGCACGAACCGACAAAAGAAAATTTAGAGCGGATAGAATGGGAATTGAATGACCTGACAACACATATCAGGTTTTCAGATCTTAATGATTATCAGAATGAAAAAATAATAATTGTCGATAGTATCGGTATATTAATGGCATTGTATCAATATGCCGATGCGGTATTTGTGGGCGGCGGCTTTGGTACGGGAGTACATAATATTCTTGAGCCGGCAGTTTACGGAATTCCGGTTTTGTGCGGTCCTAACCACCAAAATTCGCGGGAAGCAATAACGATGGTAGCCGACAAGTCGGTTTTTTCAGTAAAAGATGAAAACGAAATTTTAGATATATTTACAAAAATAATTCAGGAAGAATCATTTACACATGAAACCGGCAGAAAGGCGGAATTGTTTATAAAGGAGAATTTAGGGGCAACACAAAAATTCATGTCATACTTCAGTAAATTAAAATTATAATAAAAGAATGAAAATAGCATATTTCGATACTATTGCGGGAATAGCCGGCGACATGGCGCTAGGTGCGTTTATAAGCGCGGGTATATCTCATGAACAATTACAACAAGAACTGCAAAAAATTGAACTTAAAGGTTATCACACCGAAGTTTTGAAAATGAAACGGAGCGGCATCGAGGCGGTAAAATTCAATGTGATTGTCACCGATCCTCCGAAATACCATAAACACCTGAAAGTCATAACGGATATTATTGAAAACAGTTCGCTGAGTGAAAAAGTAAAAGTACTTTCCAAAAAAATATTTTTCGACCTCGCAAAAGCCGAAGCTGCGGTACACAATACAACGATTGAGAAAATTCACTTTCACGAAGTAGGAGCAATTGATTCAATTGTTGATATTGTTGGTGTGGCAATCTGCATGGATATTCTTCAAATTGAAAAAGTTTTCAGCTCTCCCGTAAAATTAGGGAACGGTGGATTTGTTCTCACAGAACATGGAAAACTCCCGATTCCTACTCCCGCAACTGTCGAAATTTTAAAAGATTATCCGACGGTTTTAACCGATATCCCGTTTGAATTAACCACACCAACGGGTGCAGCAATCATAAAGTCATTATCATCCGGTGTGATCGCTTTCGATAAATTGAAAATAAAAAGTGTAGGATATGGAGCGGGAACAAGAGAAATCAATGAAGCTCCGAATTTATTGAGGGTGTTTATAGCTGAAACAATTTTCACCCCGCATGAAGAACAGCTGATGCTTGTTGAAACCAATATCGACGATATGAATCCCGAAATATACCCATTTGTTATCGAAGCTCTGTTTTCACGGGGCGCACATGACGTGCATCTTGTTCCAATAATAATGAAGAAAGGAAGACCCGGTATTCTTTTCTCGGTTTTATGTTCTAAAGCGAATCTTGATGAAATTGTAAATGAAATTTTTCTTCAGACCACTACTCTTGGTGTAAGAATAACTGAAGTTGAAAGAAGAAAGGTGGAACGGGGACAAAAGAAAATAGAAACCCCGCTGGGAGACATTCTTGTGAAAACGATTTTCAAGGATGGCAAAGAAAGCTTTGTTCCGGAATATGAGGAATGCAAAAAAGTTGCGTTAGAAAAAAATATTCCGCTCATTGATGTCTATAAAATAATTAATCAGAGGTACGTATGAAAAGCAAATTATTATTTCTATTTATCACATTATTTGTACTTTCACGTCCGGCTACCTCGTTTATCCCGCCGAAAGTCGGAGTTAAAATGTCGCCGGAAGTAATCAAAGAGTTTCAGGAAATGCAAAAAGAATATAGCACTGGTTATTACGCCGAGCTGATGGCTGAGCGCAATAAGATGCTGCAGGAGAATCCTTCGTTACTCGAAACTAACAGGGAGTTGTTTGTAGATTCAATATATGCCCCAACGTTATTAGGTTATTTTACAGATTTGCCGCCGGTTTATACAAGACAGCAATTTCAATCACTATTGTACGACGGACCAAATCCTACCGGAACAGTGACCGATTATTATAAAGAAATATCTTATGGGATGATGCACATGAGCGGAAACTGCGAAAATTGGGCCCCCGTACTCGGTCCGGTCGCTAATTATAATCCCGGAACCTCGTCCGGCGGAAGAAAATTTGTCTGGGAGCTTTTGCAATCAAGCGATCCGAATGTCGACTTTAGCAAGTATGTCAGGTATACGGATCCTCAAGGGAATGGTCGTGTTCCGTTTTTAGTAATTGTGCACTCGGGTGGTGATGCAGCACAAGGAGCTCCGAATATCTGGTCTCACCGGTGGAGCTTTGCGGGCATATACGGGACTTTTATGACTAACGATACCTTGCCAAATGGTAAGCGTGTAATTGTTGATGGTCCGTATGCAATTCAGGCGGAGATGCGGGGAAATTCAAATACCGGAGGACCGCTTGAACAGATCGGTGTCTTCGCCCATGAACTCGGACATATCTTTAATCTCCCCGATTTATACGGTGTTGGCACCGGAGCCGGCGAAGGATTAGGCGGTTGGTGCTTAATGGCATCCGGAAGTTATGGCGGAGACAATCGGACTCCATCTAGACCGGCGCACATGTCTGTTTGGTGCAAACAACGGATGAATTGGATTTCGCCTGAAAACATTACAACAGATAGATTAAATCTGACTTTATTACCGGCAGAAAACCATAAGCAATTTTACAGATTATGGAAAAACGGAACCTCAGGTAGCCAATACTTTTTAATCGAAAACAGGCAAAAAATAGGTTTCGATAATTCACTTATCGAAAGCGGATTAATGATTTACCATGTGGACGATACCCGAACTCAGCAAAATACGCCGAGTCGGTATTGGGTGGACATGGAGCAGGCGGATGGATCCAGACATTTAAACCTTGGTTCAAACCGTGGCGATGCCGGAGATCCGTTTCCGGGTATCGGTGGGTTAAGCAACCCCAATCGGGTTTTTGATGGATATTCAGTCCCCAACAGCCGCGATTATAATGATGTAATCACAGGTATTCGGATATCGAATATAAAGAAACAAGATTCTTTGATAGTGTTGAACGCCACAGTTTGGGATACTGTTCTGGCTCTTCCATCGTATTCGAATATTACGACAACCGCAAATGTATCAGACATGAGCGAAAGCTACGGTGTTTCTGCGGCAGATTATAACAATGATGGCTGGGAAGATATTTTTGTCGCGAACAGAACCGAAAATCGTTTATACAAAAACAATGGAAACGGAACATTTACAAATATGGCAACCACTGCGGGTGTTGCTGATGTAACATGGAGTCATTCCGGCGTCTGGGGAGATTACAACAACGATGGAAATACAGATCTTTATATAACAACATTTAATCCTCTAATTTTATCGAAAAAGAATATCCTATATAAAAATAATGCGAATGGGACATTTTCAAGTCAAACAACAAGCGACCTTCATTTTGCTGAAAAATCAATGGGAGCTTCGTTTGCCGATTATAATAATGACGGTTTGTTGGACGTGTTGATTGTAAACTATATTAACACTAGTCGTTTGTATAAAAACATCGGAAGCGGATTGTTTGCTATTGATACTGTATCAGGTTTAAATTACAAAAACAGAGGCATATCTGCAACTTGGGGGGATTTCAACAATGATGGATATCAAGATGTATATATAATAACAAAGGATCAAGCATCGTCAAGCAGCTTGTGGCAAAACAACCAGGATGGAACATTTACAAACATCACACAGACGGCTAATGTCGGAAATCATGCCGATGGAAATTCCGCAGCGTGGGCTGATTTTAATAATGATGGCTTTTTCGATCTTATTGTTTGTAATGAGAACTCATCAAATAGGTTATATAAAAACAATGGCGGTGGAACATTTACTGATATTGCCGAAGCAGCCGGAGTAAGCGACGGAGGAGTAAATAATACTCCGCTCTGGTTCGACTACGATCTTGACGGGAATCTGGATTTGTATATTGCAAAAAATGGTCCGAATCGGTTATTTAAAAATAATGGAAATGAAACTTTCACTGAGGTTGCAAGCAGAGAAGGGATTGCTGCAATCGAAAATTATCGAGGAGCAACATTGTTTGATTACGATAACGACGGAATTCCTGAAATTTATCTCGCCAATGCATCTTCTACTTCGCCTAATATTTTATACAAAAGAGCCAATAACAATAATAAATGGCTGACGGTATCGGTAAAAGGGAATCCTTCAAACAGAAACGGAATTGGAACTAAAATAATTGCTTATACAGGCAGCGCAAAACAATTCCGTGAAGTAACCGGTGCGAACGGATATATGTCGCAGAATAGCTTCAAGCAATTTTTCGGTTTTGGAAATGCTTCGACAATTGATTCGCTGGTTGCAATTTTTCCCTCAGGAAATATTTTGAAAGTTATAAATCTTCCGACAAATCAAAATTATATATTTGATGAATCGATTGTATCGGTCGGAGATATTGTTTCGGTTCCTATTGAATTTAAGCTTGAACAAAACTATCCCAATCCGTTCAATCCATTGACAATGATCAATTACCAATTGCCTCCGTTAGCTAACGGAAACAATT
>CAYTID010000109.1:0-6401 GCA_964437735.1 uncultured Ignavibacteriaceae bacterium
TTCAAATTATACATGGCGGTCCTCATAGTATTTCGGGAGATGATTTTCATTTCAGATGGAATTCACAATTGTTTGCGGCTCCCGGCTATATAGCGGCAATGGTTAATTTTCACGGTTCGACAAGTTTTGGACAATATTTTGCCGATTGTATAAACGGCGCTCATCCCGATAAACCATTTACCGATATAATGAAAGCAACCGATTACTTGATTAATTTAGGATTTGTAGATGAAAAGAAAATAGCCGCTGCGGGGGGGAGTTACGGCGGATATTTAGTCAGTTGGATAGGAGGCAACACAAACCGGTTTGCTGCTTTAATTAATCATGCAGGCGTTTACGATTTGATGGCTCAGTTTGCATCGGATGTTACACAAGGGAGAGAACGCTCTTACGGTGGTTCTCCCTGGACTGATAAAGAAGCTGTTCAGCGTTGGAGTCCGGCAGAATATGCAAAAAATTTTAATACGCCAATGCTGGTCATCCACGGTGAAAAAGATTACCGAGTTCCGATCAATCATGCATTGGAATGCTACGGTGTTTTGAAGGGAAAAGGCGTTACTGCCAGGTTGGTCTATTATCCGGATGAAAACCATTGGATATTGACACCGCAAAACTCGATTTATTGGTATAAAGAATTTCATGATTGGCTTAATCGGTTCATCGGACAAAATTAAGAATCGGAGAATGAGTGAAAAGAAGAAGGAATGATTTGGTTGAAAGGATAAATTCATACGCAGAATTGCGGGATTATTAGATTGTTTTGTTACACCTGATTACCAAATCTCATAATAACTAAATAAAAAAAAGAGGATTCGACATGATAAATTTCACGGGTCAAACCGCACTCGTCACGGGAGGATCACGCGGAATAGGCGCTGCGACGGCGAAAATGTTTGCAGAAGCAGGAGCGGATGTTGCGATTACATATTTGAACAACAAAAAAGCCGCCGATGGTGTTTTGAAAAAAATAGTGGCACTAGGGAAAAGGGGGGTTGCAGTAAAGGGAGATCTCGTAAATTCAAAATCTGCAAAACGGATTGTTGGAAAAGTTATTGCTGCTTTCGGCAGGATAGATATTTTGATCAATAATGCCGGAATATGGAACGAAGGCTCAATCAATAAAATGAGTGAGAAAGCATGGGATGATATGATGGAAATTAATTTAAAAAGTGTATTTAACATGTGCCGTTATGTAATTCCGGTAATGAAAAAACAAAGACACGGCAAGATAATAAATATTTCGAGTACGGCAGGACAACGGGGCGAGGCATATCATTCGCACTATGCAACTACAAAAGGCGGAATAATTGCATTCACGAAATCGATAGCTCCCGAATTGATAAATGACGGAATTCGTGTGAACTGTGTTGCACCGGGGTGGGTCGTTACCGATATGACAATCCCTTATTTAAAAGATAAAAAACAACTCAAAGAAGTTAAAAATACAATACCTCGCGGAAAAATTGCTACTCCCGAAGAAATTGCAGGACCGATTTTATTTTTAGCTTCTTCACTTGCCGATAATATCGTCGGTGAAATTTTAAATGTCAATGGCGGCAGCGTGTTGTGCGGGTAGGTTTGATATAGACTTTCATAAAATATTTGTATATTCAAAAAAATAAAAAGGAATAAAAGTGAACAAAGGTATTATTTTCCCTAAGGGTTACAAGCCCTACTTAAATGTGAAAGAAACTGAGAAAGCGATTATGTTGATAAAAGATCATTTTCAATCTGTGCTTTCGGCAGAACTAAGGCTTCGCCGCGTAACAGCTCCGATATTTGTACTGCGTGGTACCGGTATCAATGATGATTTAAATGGAATTGAACGTCCTGTTTCTTTTCCGATTAAGGATCTGAATAATCAGGTTGCCGAAGTTGTTCACTCTCTGGCAAAGTGGAAAAGAATGAAACTGGCAGATTACGGTATCGAGGTTGGGTATGGCCTATATACGGATATGAATGCCATCAGAGCAGATGAGGAATTGGATAATATTCATTCCCTTTATGTAGATCAGTGGGACTGGGAGTTGAATATTCCCAAAGGAAAACGCAATCTTGAATTTCTAAAAAATATTGTAAGAACAATTTACAAATGTTTGAGAGTTCTGGAATTTGTAGTTTGGGAACATTATCCGAAAATTAAACCTTGGCTGCCCGAAGATATTACTTTTATTCATGCAGATGATTTATTGGCTCAATATCCTGATCTTTCACCGAGCGAAAGGGAAGATAAAGCAGCCGAAAAGTACGGGGCGATATTCATAATCGGAATCGGAGGAAATCTGTCAAATGGGAAACCTCACGACGGAAGAGCTCCCGATTATGATGACTGGACTACACCCACAATAAATAATTACAAAGGTTTAAACGGTGATATTATTTTTTGGAATCCTGTATTAAAGCACTCGATTGAAATATCATCCATGGGAATACGGGTAGATAAAAAATCGTTATTGCAGCAATTAAAAATGACCAATAATGAGGAGAGAAAAAAGCTTGATTTTCATAAAAAATTATTGGACGGAAAATTACCTTACTCAATTGGTGGTGGTATTGGTCAATCTCGTTTGTGTATGTTCTTTTTGCGAAAGGCTCATATTGGAGAGATTCAGGTAAGCATTTGGCCAGATGAAATGATACGAAAATGCAGTAAAAACAATATATTTATTTTGTAGTTGTTTTCATTTTATTTTTAGAATTTCCTTTTTTTATTGAAAAACAAGCCGATTTCTACTTTTTTAAATTGTCGAAAATCGTCTGATTTTGAGGCTTTTTTTAAAAAAGCCTCAAAATCTTTAAAAAATAAAGATTTTACTTGCGTAATTCCATAAATTTTCTAATATTTCCGATAGAATTTTGATATTATGAAATCGGAAAAATTTTTAAATAGATGAAAAGCAAAAAGCACAATTTTTTATCAGGCAAATCGATCAATCAAAAACCCATTCCTAAGAATATCTCCATTTCTAAATTAGTTGATGAATATTTTCAGGCTTACAATTCAGGCAGATTACGTGAAGCATGTCACTTGATGACAAAAAAAATGCTTCAAAAGGATGTAACTATCGGAATGAGTTTGACAGGAGCTTTAACACCTGCCGGTTTGGGCGGTACTTGCATCGTTCCGTTAATGAAAAGCGGGTTCATTGATTGGATTGTTACAACAGGCGCGAATTTGTATCACGATGCGCATTTTGCCCTTGGTTTGAGTATGCATTACGGGTCTCCCTTTCTTGATGACAGAATATTGCGAAATGAAGGTGTTGTGCGTATATACGACATCTTATTCGATTATAATGTCCTATTATCAACGGATGAATTTTTCAGAAAACTTCTTGTTACTGACGATTTTCAGTATGAGATGTCAACGGCTGAGTTGCATTATAAAATCGGAAAGTACATACTCGAACGGGAAAAACTGTTGGGAATAGAAAATAATAGCGTATTAGCGGCTGCATATAAGTACAACGTCCCTATATATACATCTTCCCCAGGCGACAGTTCGATTGGTATGAATGTTGCCGAAGCCGCTTTAAACGGAAATAAATTAAAAATTGATGTCTTGAAAGATGTAAACGAGACTGCTGCAATCGTTCTTAATGCTAAAAGAAATGGGGGCAAAAGCGGAATTTTTATTCTCGGAGGTGGTTCTCCGAAAAATTTTGTTTTACAAACTGAGCCGCATTTACAGGAAGTTTTAAAAATTAATGAAAAGGGACACGATTATTTTCTGCAAATTACAGATGCCCGTCCGGATACCGGCGGATTATCGGGGGCAACCCCTTCGGAAGCGGTCAGTTGGGGAAAAGTCGACCCGGAGCAACTGCCGAATACTGTAGTTGTTTATAGTGATACGACTATCGTCTTACCGATTATCACTTCATACATGCTCTCGAATGTAAAACGACGATCGTTAAAAAAGCTTTATTTAAAAAGAGATCAGTTATTAGACAATTTGTATAAAGAATATTCAGGCTTCAATAAAAAAAGTAAAGTAACAAACAAAGACTCTAAAGGAGTCAAATCATTCACAAAAACAAGGAGGTAAATTATGAGTAAATTCAGTGAATTAACTGATTTAGTTGCCAGTTTTGAAAAAGATTTCATAAAATTTTATGACAAGGGTAACAAATCAGCGGGAACCCGCGTTCGCAAAGCAATGAACGAGTTAAAGAAAAAAGCTCAGGAAATCCGCAAGGAAGTCCAAGAGTTAAAAAGCAGCAAAGAAGATACAGGCGGAATGGTTCCACCCGCAATGTAATTATAAATTACATTTATTTACAAGGAGGCTTGGAAAACAAGCCTCCTTTTCTTTTATATACGGAGTAAGAATATGACACAAAATTTTATTGTAAAATCAATTATTCTGATTAGTCTGGTATTTTTTGCTTTCCAAAATATACCGGATTACAAACAAATTCATACGGAAGCAATAGTTTTCGATGGACACAATGATGTAGTTCAGAGGCTATTGTCGGGAGAAGATTTAAGTAAATTAACTCCCAAAGGACACATTGATTTACCCCGATTGAAAATGGGTGGCGTGGATGCTGCTTTCTTTGCAGTTTGGGTTCCACCCGGAAATAAATCAAAGCCCTATTTTGACCAAGCCAATGAGCAGATCGTAGCTCTGATTAATCTTGCTAAACAGAATCCAAAATTTATTGAAATCGCTGAGTCTCATTCCGATTTGATTAGAATCAATAAAAAAGGAAACTTCGCATTAATGATAAGTATGGAAGGCGCTCATCCGATTGGCGATGATTTGCAGAAACTCGAACAATTTTACAAAAAGGGCGTTCGTTCAATTATGGTAACATGGAATAACAGTATTAATTGGGCTTCGTCGTCGCAGGATGAAACTCTTTTCCCCGAAAAACTCCAGAGAAAAGGATTGAGTAAACTGGGAAGAAAGTTTATCGATAAGATGGATGAGTTGGGAATCCTGATTGATGTTTCACATGCAGGAGAGGCAACATTTCGGGATATCATAAAAATATCTAAAAATCCAATCATTGCGTCGCACTCAGCCGTATATAATATATGTCCGCATAACAGGAATCTGAAAGACGAACAGATAAAAGCAATAGCGGCTTCGGGGGGACTTGTCGGTATTCCTTTCGTGGCAAATTTTCTTGACAGCACATTTGCCCGGAAAGAGAGTCAGATGAGGTCACAACATTCCAAGCTTGTCGATTCAATCAAATCGAATTGGAAAGGTTCCGTATTAGCGAGAGAAGAAAGAATCGGTCGGATATTAAATTCAGAATACGATAAAATTAAACCATCAGTCGCGACGGTTGTCGACCATATTGATTACGTCGTAAGACTTGTCGGTGTTGATTATGTCGGAATTGGTTCCGACTATGACGGTATCGGCGTAGCGCCTGAAAATTTAGAGGACGTCTCATATTTTCCCGAGCTGACAAAAGAGTTAATGCGGAGAAAATACGAGGAATCTGAAATTAAAAAAATAATGGGAGGAAATTTTCTGAGAGTTTTAAAAACGATTGAAGATAAAAAAGCAAAACCCCGATCGAATTGACCGGGGTTTTTGTTTTACATTAATTCTTCTTCAAATCTAGTGCGGACTGCTCTGCGAACTGCCTTAATTTTTTTCATCCGCTTTTTGATGGAAGGCTTGGTAAAAAACGTCCTCTTTTTGAATTCTTTCAAAACGCCTGAACGTTCGTATTTTTTCTTGAATCTTCTTAACGCTTTGTCAATCGATTCATTCTCTTGTATCTGAATGCCTACCAATCAATTCACCTCCTCCCCCGGTAGATGTAAATCACCTTTTGTAGTGTCGTTATTATTATCAACTACACTTTCTATATCTATTTGACTTTTAAAATTTTCTAACAATCTTCGCTCGCCCGATTTTTCAAACATAACAAGAATAGCTTGACTACCATCGGACGTTGTTTCCTTTTTGACAACTTTTCCTGTATCGTCCCATCCGTTATGATAAATAATTTCACCTAAATGATATACTAATTCAGGCATGTAAGTGCGCGAATCATTTTTTTTATCAGATTCGCTATCGGAGGATGTCTTCTTGGTTTCGAGCAGGGCTAATTGTTTACAGCGGGTACAACGAAACCAGATTTTTTCTTCAACTCCCTCAA
The DNA here is from genome assembly GCA_964437735.1 of uncultured Ignavibacteriaceae bacterium. Taxonomy (GTDB): domain Bacteria; phylum Bacteroidota; class Ignavibacteria; order UBA10030; family BY39; genus CAYTID01. The sequence continues at coordinate 6,129 of CAYTID010000109.1, forward strand.
TCTCACCAACTTTGGACATTTTTGTTTTTTTACCGCACTTCGTGCAAAAAAATTCTAAATACTTTTTGGTTTTTGCCATCCTGAGAAATCTGGTTATTAATTCAATTATTTATCGAATGAGTTACAACGGGGATAAAACATTCGAGGTTAATATAGAAATATTTACAGAAAATTCCAAACAGATAAATATATTTCGCGGAGTCTTGTTTTTATTAGCCAAAATTTGTATATTTTGAAGCATTTAAAGGAAAAATATGGGGCCCTTAGCTCAGT
>CAYTID010000110.1:0-6390 GCA_964437735.1 uncultured Ignavibacteriaceae bacterium
CCGTGATTTCAGATTCCAAAACTCTCGCATCTGAAATCTCTTCATCAATCACATCTGTCATTTTACGCAATACAAAATTAATATTGCTTATCACATCCCCTTCAGGTGTTACCTGAATCTGAATCGAATAATCTTTCGGAACGGAAACAAGCTCAAACTGTTCAAGCTGTTTCTGATCAATAACAGCCCGGTATTTTCCCGGAGGCACTCCGACAAATTGAAAACTTCCATCGGGCAGAGATACAAAATTGTTTTTAAATTTAATTTCTTTGTTTTTATCTTTCACACCCTGAGTTTCAAGATGAATCTGTATTCCGCCAATCCCTTGAGTTCCATCAATCTTTTTATGTTCAATTATGCCGTTTATTTCACCACCGACAATAATCGGAAGATAAATAACGTCGATGCGGTTCGAGCCAATATATTTCACGAAGTTCTGAAGTGTTGGTACCCATAAAGGATTTGTAAGTCCCTTGTTATCCACTTCAAAATAATAATCTTCATATGGATCGATATTCCAGATTCCAAGACCTCCATCCGGATTAGGAGACATTCTCCTGGTTTGAAGGCCTATACGCGTTGAAATCTTTAAATTATCGACAACTTCCTCATTTTCATCCTGAATTCCGTTATTATTGATATCAAGGAACGGGATTACCATTAATGCTGCCCTCCCCACTCCATGTGTATCATCAAAATAAAAATCGTTAGTATAGTTTTCTACACCAATCGAGCCGTTGATGGTATGGCTGTAATTCCATTGTCCGTCTGTTGACCTTATTGTGGATTGAATTCTTGAGAAAGGAAGGTAATAAATAAAATTAAGAGAGAGGTTATTTATTTGATTTTTTCCTTTGAGAAAATTTTTATCATATTTAATTGCAAGCGTCGCCGAATTTAAAAAACGTATATTCAGGGAAGCCTGCAGATCGTTCAGCCGATTTAGTTTGTGATTATATGATATCCCTCCCCTTATGAATGATAATGGTGACAGCCGGGCATTTGTTGTAATAAACGAATTCATCGAGTTAGAATTTGGCACAGGTGTGTAATAATTGATCCACCGTTGTTGTGTACCGATACGAATATGAAAAGGACCGGTATGAAATCCTACAGCAAAATTTGCATCCCGTAACCTGTTAATCTTAGATAATAATTCATTAAAATTGGCATCAAACCGTAATCTTGTTTTGGAAATATTAAATGGGAGTAAAAATCTGATTCTCTTATTATCGATACTTCCAAACTGACTGTATAAACCTGTTTCTGCGTTACGTGTATACGACCCGGTAAGACTAACCTGTGATGGCATAATCAAATTCATTGATATCCGACCTAATGCGCCGGGGGCGTACATTGCCTGCCCTGTAATAAAATTAGTCAGTCGAAAAACCGAAAATATAGAAGGATAAACCTCGCGACCGGTCTTTTGTTCGGTATATTCGACTCTGCTTCCTAATGTAACATGATGCGACAAACCATAACTCTGAGAATAATATATATAATCACGTTGACTCCGCTGCCTTTCACCGGCTGTTAAATAATATTCGTATTTTCCAGGGGGTAGAATTTCCTGAGGAATAAGTATTCTCCTTGCATCAATAATTTCTTCTCCCCATTCGTTATATGACCGAAGGCCTACGAGATTTGAACCGTAATAGATAGGCAAATTAAAAGATAATTTTCCCGCCTCATCAGCACGCTGCAGCTCGGTCATTCTACCATTAATAAGTAAATCTACGCTTGTTCCGGGATCAAATTCTTCCAATATCTCGTAAGTCGAGAACATCCTCCGCTTTCCGGCAGGTGCATTTGATAATTGAAGACCGGTTATAGAGACAGGGTCTATTCCTGAAACGGTTAAATCGCCAACATTAACTTGCGATAAATACCATTTATTTTGTATAATATATCGCCAATTCCAGGGTAAATTCTTTGTAGTTATAAGATCTCTGGTCGTGCCTCGTATAGTTCCTGTAAAGTCCCCTCCTAATAACTGTCCCCCAATTCGAGCTGAATAACCGTGCTGGGGTACCGCTTTCCGAATGGCAGAATGGAGCTGCCAGTCTATCCTACCGCCGCCCCACAATATATTTTTTGTCGGTACACGAATCCCTTCAACTGCTGCTTCCTGTGTAAATTCAAATAGGCGGCGCTGACGTTCTCTCTCCCTTTCAACAACTATGGGGAACCTAATCCTTTCCCTTAACGATATGCTTAGCTTGCGCATATCAATTTCAAAATTCAAATAAAAAACTTCTTTCAATAATTCCGGTTTTAAATACAACTCAGTTTCGGTAAGTACAAAATCATCCGGTTCAAAGCTGATTATTTTTTTGCCCATACTTGCCGAGCGATATTTTAAATCGATATTGAAAAAAGTTTCAGGTTTTAGGTAATAACCGGTAATAGTAAAATCTCTTAATGAGAATTCGGTTCTTATTTTGAGAGAATTAAACATATTCATAAAGGGTAAATAAACTTCCCCTTTATGAATTAGTACGGTAATAAATATTTTACCGACATTTCGCACGTTAAATTCGAAAGGAACTAATTCAGCGGCACCCGAAGAAAAATCCGGGTGACCCGATTTTAAAATTGTGATATCAGCCGGTATTGTGACATCAGCCGGTGGAGAATTTGGAACGGGTTTGGAAAATACCAAACCGCTTGATAGTATTAATATGAGAGCAATATTTATAAAAATTCGTAACATCGACAATCAATTATTATAGAATTCCGGCGGTATAGGAATCTGCAATTTAACAGGGGGCACCTTTAATGCGTCACGTTTTGAGCCACTCTTCCGTTCAGTAACGAGTTCTGCTTCAAGTGAATATTCTCCCTTCTTCACAGCTGGTATTGGTAAATATATTGTACGCCTAAGTGAGTAATAAATTGCGATACCATTCTCATAATCGCTGATAACCTTTTTTTTACTATCGAAAAGTTTACATCTCAGCGAACCCCAAAAATATGCATTCCCGGTGGGTTTCATCTCAAGAAGAATTTTAAGACTATCACCGGTACGCTTTATATTAATTAATTCTAATTCAGCCCCTGTATTTACTTTACCGCGCCGGTATTGCAGAGCAACGATTGTTTGCGTTGCCATTGTGATTGCGGTTCGAACAGCAGCAGTAGTATCAAAAGTTTTATTTACGTCGGGAACTTCGGAGGAGGTGAAAACGATCCTTGCCCAATATTCTCGAGCAGGCAAATTTGCAGGAGGACGGGCTGTAAATCTGATTCTTTGGTCTTCACCCGGTTTTAATACTACCGATCGCGGATACCATCTCACCCAATCGACCGCACTCGGTTCATCACCCTTGAGCGTATCGACAATATGAATAAACGTACGTCCTGTATCGTCGGAGGCAGGATAACCAAATCGCAATTCACATTTAACGAACATATGTTTACCGGAAGGATTATGAACGATAACACTCCCCGAAGGATTTCTATCTGAAAGTGTGATACTCAGTGGCGCAACTGTAATAGAAGCAAATAATGTGGTTACGGCTGCTAAATTTGCAAAAAGTAATGTAAAAAATATTTTTTTTAAAAACATAAACCTGAAACTTTTTTAATTACGAAAGGGATAGCGTAATTTTTATTTCGCTATCCCCTTCAATCCAAAATTCTACGTTTAAAAACTAATTAAACGTAGAAGTAATCCGTCGAACTGACGATTATTCACCTGTATAAGCCACCATACATGTAATAACACCGGTATATTCACCTGCCGGTTGACCAACATTTGCTACAACTGTACCCCAAATAGATACTGTTCCGCCGCCGGCAAAATCAAATGGTCCACCAACACCATTTTTAGGATCAAATCTGTTACCTTCAAAATCAGCATCTTCCTCTCCGAATATTATTGGTAAATAATTATCACCATCAGTCAAATAGCTTGGTAAAATAAATCCAATAACTACTTGTGTTGCTGGATCTGCACCTAATACTACAAATGTACCGGGGGTATCATCACAACGAACTGTAGTTCCGGGACGTACATCAGCGAATAACATATCATCACCGGCTTCAACTGTTACTGCATCTAACACAGTGGCTACTACACCGATTTCAGCTGCACCGAATTGACCGAAATCTTCCGGTGGTGTGTGTACTGTTTGTGCAAATGCATAACTTCCACAAAGTACAAATACGACTAACAGGGTGAATAAATTGAACTTCTTCATAAAAACTCCTTACTAATAGTTAATTAATATTGTTATTTATTTATTAATTTTCACATCAAACTACGCCGGATAAGATTTTCTGTAACCTAATGAACGCCGAAAATTTTCGCTTTTAATAATGTGCGACTCACTTTCAAAGTGAGTCGCATTGCTTTTTGTTATTTCATTAATACCATTTTCTTTACGAATGTTAAGCCTTGTTGATAGTTACCATCTTCATCAACAGGTTCGGCTGTCATTCTGTAGAAATAAACACCCGATGATAAACGGCTTGCATCAAACATATATTCATGCATGCCTTCATAAAGCTCTTCATTGTTAACCAGATTTGCTACTTCCTGACCTAACATATTGTAAACTTTTAGCGATACTTTTGCATCGCCGATCAAAGTAAATCTGATTGTTGTAGTCGGGTTGAACGGATTCGGATAGTTCTGTGATAATTCATAAGCTAGCGGCATCTCTTCAATCATATCTTCACTCGGAGTTTTCACTACCGGCTTCAATCCGCTTTCTTCGAGGAACGGCACTAAATTTGCCGATTTAACTCCGGTTAATTTCGTGCGAGTTCCAAAACTAACTGTATCAAAAACACCAGCAAACGCATCGTTGATATATTTAACTGTTGTGTAAAGATTATCAAAAGCCTCAGCTCCATACGGATAATCACGTGTAAAAGTTTTTGGACCTGTGGATTTGAAAACTCCCATCACTTCCTTGTCGGCTATGGCTGCTATTTCTGATACTAATTTACCGGTAAGCAATGCATTGGCGGGATTGACATACCTCAATTCACCAAATCCGGCAGGAGTAATTTCTAATTGACTCGCTGCGATGTTTACCTTCAACGCTATTAATTCTGCAAGTAATTTATTGTTATGTTTGATTGCAGGTAATGATTTTTGACCTTTTACCAAAATTTTCGGTGGAACTGCAATAAAAAAGTCGAGTCCGCGTGCATCGCCAGTGTGTTTATTCGCACCTAATTTATCGCGTAATGTTATCAATACATCTCCCGCTTTGGGCGACAACAACCAACCGTAAAACTTCGAGCTGTCTAATGCCGGAGTTGCATTAAAACGATTTTGACCAACTAATAATCCGCTTGTCCCACTAAAACCACCTAATGTGAAAGCTTCTTCAAGCGCGTTCACAAAATTTGGCATTGGTAAACGTATTTGGTTTAGTTTCCATTCAGGTGATACTTCGGTTAACGCGTATTTTACTATTTTTTCTTTTGCCACTGCGTTTATCGGCAGATACCAATATTTTGCCTTCATCTTTTTACCTTTATCGGCAAAACCTGATATATTGATTACATCTCCGGTAGCTAAACCACCCGTAAATACATAATTAAATTTTTTATTGATGCCATTATTTTCAACGTCTACAGTGAAATCAACTCCTTTAACTAAAACAATATTGTTCTTTTTCACAACTTGAGCAGGATTTGCAATCGGGGCACTGCCTAAATCTAAGAACAAAGTTGTCTTCGGAGCCGGTGTTCCACCGACTACTCCTGTAGTAAAAATAGGAACTGTCAATTCAACTTCGAATTGTACTTTATCAGCTTTACGCGGTATTGCTTTACCTAAAGCATTTTTCAATCCTCTTGCATCTGCAAGTGCATCGACTGTAATACTGCGGTAAGTGTTACCACTAGGTACAAATGTAGCGGTAATATTTTTGGGCCCATCCATTGTTACAACCACCGGGTTTACATTACCCGTAAGATCACCACTCCAACCGCTAAATAAATGACCACTTTGAGGTATAGCTGTTAATGTGACATCAGAATTTACTGCGTATAATAATTGATCAGGATCTTGTTGAACAATACCTGCTCCGACTATATCGATTGTAAGTTTATGTGCTGCAATAACATAAGCTCCTTCTTTTATAATAAGAAATTCGGTTTCTCCAACAGGAATAACAATCGAATTCACACCAAACATATTCGTTGCCTGCCACTCCGAACCTGCGTCTATTAATGGTTTTATTGTCCATTTTGAACCATAACGCGGAAGGTTGTCGGGCCATGAAACAATAAGCGGAGTGCTTTCAGATGCTCCACCAGAATATGCAATCCTAAATGAATCTTTTTGTGTGGATAGATTGAATCCGCGATAATCACCGGTTACACCAGCGTCTAAACCGATAGGGTACCCTGATACACGCCCAGGGA
>CAYTID010000111.1:0-6085 GCA_964437735.1 uncultured Ignavibacteriaceae bacterium
GTCCATTTTTGCTTATACGTCGGTATCCAGCCCAGTTCTCGTATATTCTTCTTTTTGATCCCAATCCGAGAGTTCAACGATAACCTCAACCCTTTTTTGGAACCTAATGGCACGTATCCCAAACATACTGCGAACATCTATTAGTCCCAATCCTCTAATTTCCATAAAATGCTTGACAATGTCGGTCCCGGCACCCATTAGGATTCCAGCCCCTTTTTTCGTTACCATCACAACATCATCAGCAACAAGCCGATGACCCCGCTCGACCAAATCAAGAGCAACTTCACTTTTCCCTATCCCTGACCTTCCGACAATAAGAACTCCGACACCGTAGACGTCCACAAAAGAACCGTGAACTATCGTTTGAGGAGCAAATTGATCGTCTAAGAAATCACTGATAAAGTATACAAATTTTGTAGTTTCATAATATGTTTGGAGTACGGCTACATTTTTTTCCTTAGCGAGATTTAATAATTCACCTTCAAGCTCGTTTCCATTAGTAATTATGATACATGGCAGATCGAATTGCAATAATTTTGAAAATGATTTAAGTCGATCTTTTTTGGGGAGAGATTCGAGATATTTTATCTCTGTATTGCCAAAAATCTGAATTCTGTCAAAAGTAAATAATTCTACGTATCCAGCTAATGCTAAACCCGGACGATGAATATTTTTATCAGTTATTACTCTGTCGAATCCGGATTCACCGTTAAGCATCTTAAGTTTAAATCTCTCTGAATTTGATTGATAAAGAAATCCGACTGTTATGCTTTTTTTCTTTGTTTCTTTGACATGATCCAATTTCATGTTAGACTTTACCTTTTACTGCTCTTACTTTTCTTTTATCTTTGTTTCTTTTCTTTGACTTTAATTTAGTTAGCTGACGTTCAAGTTTTTCAACTGCTAAATCAATTGATTTATAATAATTATCTGATTTTTCAGTAGCAACTATATCCTGTCCGAACATATGCAAACTGATGTCAGCAATTTTAACACTGTTAGTAGTTCGTTCAAAACTTAATGTTACATTACATCTCAAAACACCATCAAAATGGTTGTCGAGTTTCTTTACAGCATCAAGCGTATGAACTTTTAAACTTGGGTGAATTCTGAATTTTCGCGCTGTAATATGAATATCCATTTTTCTTCCTTTCTATTTTAATGCCTTTGGATGGGCTTGTTCATATATTTTACGTAAATTATCAATCGATAAATGTGTGTATATTTGGGTGGTCGATAGACTTTGATGACCGAGCAATTCTTTTACCGCCTTAATATCAGCGCCACGATTCAGCATATGAGTAGCAAATGTATGCCGGAGAACATGTGGACTCTTTTTCTCGATGTCAGACACTAATTTAATATAACGATTTACTAAATTATAAACACCTTTTGGGTACATACGCGCCCCTTTATCAGTCAGTATTAAGGCATTTTTTTCAACAGAATCTTTTTTTTGCTGAATTAATTCCGATCTTCTCTCCAAATATTTTTTCAGAGCAAGTTCGGCTTTTTTTCCGAATGGAACTATCCGTGTTTTTTTTCCTTTCCCCGTTACTCGTAGTGTTTTTTTTGACCAATTAATACTATCTGTATTAAGATTTATTAATTCGCTTAATCTTAGACCTGTGCTATATAGTACTTCTAAAACAGCTTTATCGCGTAAACCGCTTGATTTCGATTCATCAGGTAATTCCATCATTTTATCAACATCAGATTCGCATAAATACGATGGGAGTTTTTTTGATAATTTTGGAGTATTGACATTTTTTGCCGGATTCGATTCAAGAACCTTTATTTGTACAAGATATTTAAAAAAAGACCTGATACATGCTAATTTCCTCGCAACACTTTTTTTACTAAGATTATTTTCGATCATATTGCCTAAAAATAATCGAATTTTTACGTTGTCGAGACTTGTAAGGTCAAAAGCTTCGTTTTCAGAATTTCCAAAAAGGAAATAATTCAATTGATTAAGATCATCTTCATAAGAAGATATTGTATTGTCGGAATAACCTTTTTCCAATTTTAAATATTGAAGAAACAAATCGATAAAATTTGTCATTATTATCCGGCCTCTGCATCTAATTGGGGTAATTCGATTACAGCCTTACATTCCGGGCATGTCAAATATTCACCCCTCTTTTGTGAATATTTTTCAACGAGGTACGATGATCCGCAAGTATCACAATTTCGGTCGACGGGTTTATTCCATGATGCAAAATCACATTCAGGATATCGTGAGCAGCCATAAAATACTTTCGACCTCCTTGTTCGCCTTTCAATAATATTCCCGTCTTTGCATTTTGGGCAATTGATAGGCATAGAGATTGGCTTAGTATTTTTACATTTCGGATAATTTGAACACCCTAAAAATGTTCCAAAACGGCTTCCTCTAACTATCATATCGCCGTCACATAAATCACACTTCATACCTTCTAGATGTTCGTGTTTCTCCATCTCATGATCCAACGGCTTTGTAGTTTTACAAGCAGGATATCCGCTGCAGGCTTTAAATCTACCATGGCGCCCCCATTTTACAACCATTGGTTTTCCGCAATTCTCACACGCCTCTTCTGTAACTTCCTGAAGATTCTTTTTAATTTCACCCGCTTTTTTATTTACTTTTTCCAGGGCTTTTGAAAACGGCTTATAAAAATCGTCCAGTACTTTCTTAAAACTTCTTTTCCCTGATGCTACTGTATCTAATTCCTCTTCCATCTTCGCCGTGAATTTTAAATTCAATATTTCGGGAAAATTTTCTGTGAGCAGTTTATTCACAGCCATTCCCAATTCCAATGCCCATAATTTTCTTTCTTTCTGCTCTACATATTTACGGTCAACGATCGTACTTACAATCTGTGCGTAAGTTGAAGGACGTCCGATACCAAATGTTTCCAGATCTTTAACCAGGCTGCTTTCAGTGTATCTCGCGGGAGGTTTTGTAAAATGTTGTTTATTTATCAAGTCCGATAAATTTACCTCGTCTTTAAGATGAATCTTTTCGGGTATTTTTAATGTCGGTTCCAAATCAGGAGAAGAATTGTTTTCTTCCTTTATGTCATCATATACCTGAAGAAATCCACGGAATTTAGGCGTTGTTCCGGTTGACCGAAAGAGATAGATACCACCGCTTATCTCGACGGTTACTTGATCGGATAAAGCAGAAGCCATTTGACAGGAAATGAAACGATTCCAGATAAGCTCATATAACTTTAGTAAATCTTTATTTTCAAAATATTTATTGATTGACTTAGGTGTATATTTGATAGTCGTCGGTCTGATGGCTTCGTGAGCATCCTGTGAAGCTTTTCCTTTTTTATACTCTCGGATTTCTTTTGAGATATAGTCTTTTCCGTAATTATTAATAATATAACTTCTCACTGCTTCCAACGATTCTTTACTTAATCGGGTTGAATCGGTTCGCATATATGTAATTAGTCCAACAAGCCCATCGTCTCCGATTTCGATTCCCTCATAAAGTTTTTGTGCCAACGTCATTGTTTTTTTTGCAGTAAATCCCAATCGTGATGCAGCTTCTTGTTGAAGAGTACTTGTAATAAATGGCGGAGGTGGATTTCGTTTTACAACTTTTTTAGTGATATTTGAAATGTGATACTTATATTTTTTAATATCATCATTTAGGATAAGAGCTACCGATTCACCTGGTATTTTGGGTTCGGCTTTCTCAATTTGAACTAATTTCGCTAAAATTGTTTCATTTTTTGCTGTCTTGAATTCACCTGTGATCGACCAATATTCCTCAACGATAAAATTACGTATCTGATTTTCCCTATCACAAATCAGACGCAAAGCAACTGATTGTACACGACCAGCCGATAAGCCGTAATAGACGGTTTTCCAAACAAACGGGCTTATCTTATAACCAACTATCCTGTCCATTACTCTGCGTGCTCTTTGGGAATCGACAAGATTTTTGTCGATTTTTTGGGGATCAAGCATAGCTTCTTTTATACCCGATTCCGTGATTTCGTGGAATAACACCCGATAGATTTTAGAATTGGCATCATTAATCTCCTCAGCAATATCAAACGCTATTGCTTCACCTTCACGGTCAGGGTCAGTCGCTATGAATACTGAATCAGATGTTTGACTAAGGTTTTTAATTTTTTTTACAACTTCATCTTTTCCCTTAATCAACTCAAACGTCGGAGTGTAAGAATTTTCTATATCAATCGACAGTTTGCTTTTGGGTAAATTTTTTATATGTCCGACTGAGGCTTCAACATAATAATCTTTACCTAAATATTTTTTAACTGTCTTTGCCTTTGACGGCGATTCTACAATAACTAATGATTTACCCATATTCCTTTTTAATTTACTACTTCGTCATTATATGAATCGAACTTCCCGAAGATATGAAAATCTCTTTCCAGTATCATCGAAGATACGATTCCTTTAATTTCTTCCGCGCTTACCGGGAAAATGTTATTTAACATAATTTTCTCAATGATCAATTCTATATCTATATCAGAAATTATATCCAGTTCCCTCAACTGTATTAAATAACCATGAGCTTCGGGTGTGATCGCCATTTTTTCAACTTCATGCAAAATCCTGTGAGAATTTTCTGACACCCTGATATCGCTCAATAATGGTTTCTGAGATTCAAAATATAGCTTGTCGAACAACCAACTGAATGCAGCATTCATTTCAGTATCCGAAAAACCAAGCTTTTCCAATTTTTTAACATCAATGTTCTGGAGAGTCCGATTATAGTTTCTGATTTCGTTTAATATATGAACAATTATTTCTATAATTCTTTCTTGCATTACTAATTCCTGTTTAAAAAAGGATATTTAAATATTTATTTTCTAACATGGTCATAACTTGGCGGTCAGATTTATTTTTGTCCGAGTATCCGATTAAATGTAATATCCCGTGAATAACAAGTCGTTTTACTTCATCTGAATAAGTAACGGAATAATCAATTGCCTGGCGTTTTGCCTGTTGAAGATTAATATAAACATCCCCTTCTAAAATATCCGATTCGCTTAATGGAAAACTGATAACGTCTGTGGTTCCATTATGTTTCAAATATTTTTTATTCAATACGGTTATATATTTATCGTCTACAAATATTACGTTTATATTAAATTTTGAAATACCTTCTTTTTTACAAACACGATTAACTAATAAAATAGTTTCTTTTTTTTTAAACCTTCGATTTTTACAATTGTTAAATACGTTTATCAATATTATTTATTCTTCTTTCGTTTTACTTGTTCCGTAACGATACCTTCGGTTAGCGATAAAGCTATACCTGATAACATTACTTCCGGACCTAATTTTGTAAAATCTCCTGATAATATTTTTTTATCGACATTCGCGTATAAAGAACATCCGCCTTCGCGTTCGATTATTAATCCGCTAATCTTATCCTTTTGAATGCTCACAAAAGTAACTTCGTTCAGTATTTCGCTGATCACAAAACCGCTGCAAAAATGAAGTTGGAGATGTGAACAAAGAGTATAAACAGAAATTAAAGTACCGATTTTCTTTCCTATTAATATATCAGGATAAATTTCAAGTGCAAAGATTTCGATTCTATAATTTTTACCTTTTTTTTGTGGAATAACATTTAATACTTTGGCAAGCTTTGCGACGCTTTTAGTGTTAAAATTATTATAAAAAGATTTTTTTGTTAGCATTTCCGTCCTAAATAATACAATAAAAATCCCGTAAGATATCAAAAATTATGACAACCCCGGGATTTTTAAACTGTGTATGTAAAATTCAATTAACTACTAATACCTTTTTTGCTTGCAGCCCTTTCGGACCATCGATTAAGTCGAATTCGACAAGGTCACCTCTGTCGACTTTTTTAAATTTTTGATTAGTCAGAATCTCTGAATAATGTACGAAAATATCTTTTCCGTTATCGTACTCAATAAAACCATATCCCTTTTTTGGATCGAACCATTTAATTCTTCCTTTATTCATAACAAATCCCCTTAATGTTAAATATTATTAATTATTAATTATTTATATTTATTTCCCGTCCTATCTTCGAACAAATCCTTCTATCACTATAAAATCTGACAATATATTCAAAGATTTTAAA
>CAYTID010000112.1:0-5927 GCA_964437735.1 uncultured Ignavibacteriaceae bacterium
ATAAAATAAAAAAAAAAAAAAACATCAAAGTCAAGTAAATATATCTATCTATGCTTCCTGCCAAACCACCAGATAATCAGCGATATGAAAATACCGGGAAACATCGGTTCGATTCCAAACAAATAATCCTTTACACCTGGTGAAAATATTAGCCACAGAAAAGAAGTAAGCCATCCAAACAGCATTGAAGTGAATGCAAATGCCGGTTTCATAATTAATTTTTCAAAATAGCTTGAGACCAGAGGAACAAGCAATCCGGGTATAATGATTGATCCGATCGTATACCAGATCTTTATTACAGAAGGAATAAAATACGCAATGAAAACCGAGAGTACAAAAGAAAGTATTAGACCAAGTTTTGTATATTTTGTAATTAAAGAATCATTCTCCGTTACTTTCTCTCTGACTAATCGCCATACGATATCCCTTCCAAGCGTTTGGGCAGAAACAAATCCAAGCGTATTGAGTGTCGACATCATGGTTGCAAGCATTCCGGCAAAAAACAAACCTTTTGCAGCAGGAGGAAGAATCATTTCAGCTAATGCAGGATAAGCCATGATGGGTTGAGTCAAATCAGGTAATGCTGCCCGTGCATATAATCCCGTTAAGGATGTCATCATATCAAAGATGAACCAAAAAATGATCGAAACGAAAATCCCCTTTTGAGCAGTTTTCCCGTTTTTAGCCGCAAAACACCTCTGATGAAAAGCAGGATCGATTAATGTCCAAAGTGCAATAAAAAACCAAACGATAATATATTGAGCATGATGTCCTCCATGCCAGACTAAATGTTTTGAAGGCAGGTTGCTTTTTAAAAATTCAATCCCGCCCAATTCACTGAAAGCAAAAGGTAAAATTATGGCGAATCCTATAAACATTATAAAAAATTCAAAAACATCTGTATAAATATCAGATCTGAAACCGCCAAAATATAAATATGACACAGCAACGAGCGCAGTTACTAATACACTTGTGAAAAAACTCCAACCAAACATCATTTGAAAAATTACACTTAGCATAAGAATGTATGGAGCGGGAGTCATGAGGACAAAAGTGAGGAATGAGCCTAATATAGCTGTTTTTTTTCCGTAGGCGATTTCAAGTTTATCGGGGATAGATACTAAATTAGTTTCACGGATTTTTTTTGCCAGGAAGCCGGCAAATATTGCGGCAAACAAATAATATGGAATACCCTGTAAAAACCAGTTCGAAATTCCATGTTTGTATGAAAACTCACCTACCCCCAATATCCCGCCGTACCATGTCGATACTAATGTCATCACGAACAACGGCAGGGTCAGTGATCTGCCTGCGAGTAAAAAATCCACCTCGCCTTGTTTTGTTTTTTTTGCAAATCTGAATCCGACATAAACTACTATCGCAAAATATGCAAATATTACGATAAGATCATAGGTATGAAAATTTATCATAAATTTATTTTTAAATTAAAAAAGAAATTTCTTGTCGCTGCGGGAATCCAATAAGGTGTACCCTCTTCAACGTACCCGCCCGCTTCATAAAATTTATTCAGAATATTATTTGCCACAAGACTGATTTCCATCCCCGCATTCCAAATATTACTTGTGAATTTGTGAGATATGTAACCGTTGATAACCGAAAACGGCGCTATCGATTTATTTTTATTTTCTGTATTATCTAAATAAATTCTTCCGACATTTTGAAAATGCAGGGATACAAAAACGGGAAATGTTTGTACAATATTGTCAAAATTATAAGATAAACGAAAATTTGAAATATGTTCCGGAAAACCGGCAAGACGGTTCCGGTCATATACAATAGCAGCAGTTGTCGGAGGAGAAGTATTCCAATCAGTTACAACAAATTCCTTGTGACTAATAAAACGGTCATCATTGATGGAGATATTTGCTTCTATCTTCATATTCCTGACGGGTTTAAAACTACCAACAAATTCAATTCCCCGATGCAATGTTTTATCAGCGTTACCTGAAACTGGAACACCGTTATCGTCAATCTGCCCGGTCGATATTATTTCATCCCTGAAATCCATCCAATACAAATTCAATTTGATGTTCAGATTATCAGAATTATAACCTCCGCCGAGTTCAGAGTTTAATAATTTTTCAGGATTCAATTCTTTTCCGTTATAGATGTATCTATCTCCATCTTTTACAAAATTTTTGGACAAATTAACAGGTCCGGCAAAATAATCCTGCGGATTGTAAATATCTTTAAACGCAGGCTCTCTTTTTGCGAACGATACGTTACCGAATATGTTTAGGTTGTCGGATAAATTATAATTCACTCCGCCGCGCGGAGACAAAAATGTATATTTTTTTTCAAATTCAACTTTGTAGCGTTTATCATCGACGAGTTTTAAATTATGATGGCGAAGTTGTAAATCCCCCATTATGGTCAAGTTGGAAGAAAATTTATATAATTCATGCAGGTAAATTGTATAAGAGGTTTTGGGTACAACGTAATCATAATACCTCCAATCATGCGAGATATTCCGAGGTAAAAGATTTGCCCAGATAACTTCACCATAATGATGACCTTTGTGATAACGGTATTCACCACCGATAACCATTTTTCCATTTCCATGCTTCCAAAATAACTTTGGATGCCAGCCATAATCAATGTCATTAACTGCTCTCTTACGAATTAAATCAATTCTTCTGACTTCGAAGAGACCGTCAGAACCGCGTAATGGTTTTCCTTGAGAATCGACACGATAATAGTTATTCGGCAATAACGTTGAATCCGCAATTTTAAAACGTGGTATATCATATTCCCTAACATCCCTGCGTGTCCTGAATTGTGTATAATCCCCTTTCCCTAAAAAAGTGAAAAGAGAATTCTCCAATTTTAGATTATCGGTTATTTGCCATTCATTGATGAGCTGATAATGCGGTTGGTAAAAATTATCTATTTCATTGGGATACTGAAATGGATTTATACGCCGGTCATTTTCTTTATTCCCTGAAATATTTCCGTCAAGATATTCTTTCGTGACTCCCCGATATGCCAGATAACTTTTTTCAGGACCACCAAAAATATTAATTCTCGTAATCATATTTTCATCAAATCTTGTTAGCCCGAAAAAATATGACCATAGTTTCGACCACGAAGGCTTGCGATACCCGTCTGTTTCAATGAGCGAAAATCTGCCGTACATATTGTAAGTATTGTCAATCATTCCTGAATTGGCTGCGAGCGAAAATTTTTTAGTATTGAAAGTGCCATAACCTGCCATCAATGATAAACCCGGTGACTGAACAGAACTCAATGTCATTAAATTAACCGATCCTCCGAAAGCCGCTGCACCATAAAGTGAATTTCCGACTCCGCGCTGGATTTGAATATCCTGTGTACTCGATGCGATATCCGGTAAATCAACCCAAAATACTTCGTGAGATTCTGCATCATTCAGTGGGATACCGTTTATCATTACTCCAATTCTCCGCTGATCGAATCCCCTGATTTTCAAATAGGAATATCCTATTCCATTTCCATTGTCAGAATATGAGTAGACATTAGGGAGTTCATTTACTAACATTGGAATATCTTGTGCCCAATATTTAGATTCAATTTCGTTTCTGGAAAGATTTGAAAAAGCCACAGGAGTTTCCCTGTCTTTTGCTCTTGTGGCTGTTATAATAACTTCCTGCCCGGGGAGAATTGTGGGAATCAGGGAGAACACAATTGTCATATCGCTTTCAATATGGACTGATTTTTTTTGAACAATATATCCAATATGACTCGCACTGATGATATAGTTCCCTTTTCGGGAAATTGTTATTTCAAACTCACCATTTTTATCGGAAGCTGTTCCTGTACCTGTACCCTCAATTAAAATTGTTGATCCATAAACAGGAGAATTTGTTTCATTATTTTTTACCATCCCTTTTATTATAAAATTATGTTGACTATAAGAGACAGAACTTAAAAAAATGCTTAAGACAAAAAGCAAACGTATCATTTTAAAATTCCTTTTGTTATTGAAAAAAATACAATCGCCGTTTCCCTGACATTGAAAATAACAGCAAAATCAGAAAAACGGCGATAATATCCATTTCCCTACGCTGGTATAGTCCAGATCAGGTTCCTAGGGTATGCTCTCAGTCAAGAATTAATATCAAGACACCCCTAACGGACGGTATAATTTATATAGATCGGGAAAAAAATGCAAATTTTCAGAAAATTAAAAAAAACAATAAATATTTGTTTTTTTCGTCCAATTTCCATATCTTTATATTCAGAAAATCAAAATTGTTAAATTCAAGGAGTTTTAATGGCACAGCACGCTTCAGCTTTAAAGAGAGCAAGACAAGATAAGAAACGAAATGTCCGCAAGGTTGCTTATATGTCTAAAATGAAAACTACAATCAAAAAAGTCCGTTCAGAAAAGAACAAGGAAAAAGCAACTGAATTACTTGTAAAAACAAGTAAGCTACTTGATCAATTAGCATCAAAGGGAGTCATTCATAAGAATAAAGCAGCAAATCAAAAATCCTCTTTGAAAAAATATGTCGATAAACTTCAATAATATATTATAAATGGAAAACATTATGCAGGCTCCTTCCTTAAGGAGCTTTTTTTTTACAAAAAAAAAACCCCAAGTATTTACTTTCGGGATTTATTTTTTTTTAAATGATAACTCAGTTCACTGAAAATTCGGCGATATACCTGTCAACCTCCCGTGCGAGAGGATGGGTAGGATTATCTTTTTTAATTCTGTTAAAAATTTCCACAGCTTTTTCTTTTTCCCCGAACAATCCATAATTTTTTCCTGCTAATGACAGGTATTCCAAGCTCACAGAGGGATTGTTACTTTTTGCAGAGGCTTTTTCGTAATTCCCGGCAGCTTTTTTATAATCAGCTTTCCTTTCATAGCAGGCGCCAATTCCGGCTAACACCGAACTTTTAAAATAATTATCGCTTAAACTAACTTTGTTGTATTGTTCCAACGCTTGATCTGTTTCTCCAAGTGCAAAATATGCGTTTGCCAAATAGAATCTTGCAAAATTTCCTGCAGTTGTGCTTCCGTAATCCTCGACTATCACTTTTAAGCCCTTTATTCCTGCTTCAGGCCTGCCGTTGACAGCAACATCATAATTTCCCTGATCGAAATAAGGGAAAATCTTGCCAACTTCAGCGCTCGCTATCTCATTATTTTCTTTAACATTATTAAGGTAGAAAACTACCGCTAAAACGATAATAATAATGCCGGTAAGACCATAGCTTAAATATTTCTTATTATCGTAATAAAATTTTGTAACTTTCGAATACGTTGAAATCAGAGGATCAACTTTCATTTCTTTTTTTGAAATTTTTTTCTTTGGACTAAGCATTCTAAAATCCTTTTTATTTTAATTATTAAATGATGTTTCCATGTCCGGGAAGTTGGTTTAATCGAACAACTCTGGAGTACGCCCGGCGCGATTCGAACGCGCGACCTACAGCTCCGGAGGCTGTCGCTCTATCCAGCTGAGCTACGGGCGCAGTATATAGCCTTTTCGACCTATATTCTAATTTAGCCCTAAAACCTAAATAAAAAACGAATACATTATCGATTTTTATTGTGACAGAGTGAAATTAATAGTGTTTCGAGGAACAAATTACAAAATTTATTAATCTTTATCAAATTTAACTATTCGATTATATGTTTCACTCTCTGAAAAACTACCTCATGCGGAATTCCAACCATACAATAAAACATCTTTACCGGGCATTTACTTCCGCCGTGAATCGAACAGGGGCGACATTTTAAATTTTCTATCCCTATTACCTGATCATTTGTACCAATGGGAGAAAAACCGAAATCAGGCACAGTAGGTCCGAAAATAGCCACAACCGGAGTTCTCACAGCTGATGCGATGTGAACGGGCGCGCTGTCATTTGTTACGATAACATCGCAACGCTTAATCAATTCCGCCGATTGTATC
>CAYTID010000113.1:0-5880 GCA_964437735.1 uncultured Ignavibacteriaceae bacterium
TCAAAACGTGTCGATTACTTTAACTCACTTTTATCATTAGAGAATGCTTGGATTAACACAGGTTGATTGCTCGCCGGATTAAACCGTTGCGCTAAAAAAAATCATCTTGCAACTTTGATGATTAATGGGCACCTTTAAAAACTAAAGGCATATAAAAAATTTAATCACTGAGGCACTAATATCACTTAGAAACACTAAGGATTATTTTGTCTTTTCAGTGAAACTTATGACGAAGTCATCCCTTTGGGAGTGTCATAGTGGTGAGTTTTTAGAGGTTCCCTAATATCTATTCACAAATACAAAAAAAAATTAACTAACGAATACCATGAACTGGGAAAAAGAATTAAATTGCGCAATTACGGTTTGCGATACCAAAGGCATTGTCCTTTCAATGAATGAAAAATCAATTGAAAATTTTGTAAGCGAGGGGGGTGCTGAGCTAATAGGTAAGAATCTGCTTGATTGTCATCCGGAACCCTCACGAAGCAAACTTACTGAAATGCTTGCTGAGCGACAAGAAAATGTTTATACGATTGAAAAAAACGGGAACAAGAAATTAATTTTTCAAACTCCTTGGTTTGAAAAAGGGATATACAAAGGTTTTGTTGAGTTTTCGCTAGAGATTCCACAAAATATGCCTCACTTCAAACGGACTTAACCATGAAACTTATTGCTGTATTATTTTTATTTTCTTTTTATACTATTGCTCAAGATTCCATACAGAAATTAGATTTAACAGATTTAGAATGGCTTAAAGGAACCTGGATACAAGAGACCAGGGAAAGCAAAACATTCGAAAATTGGATTTTCATATCAGAGCATACAATCGAAGGGGCCAGTTGTGTAGTTTCGAACGCGAGCAACGATACAATATTTTCTGAAGAACTACGGATTATAAAAATGGGTGACGAGATTTTTTATATTGCCAAAGTTTCTCATAATGATTATCCGATTCCTTTCAAATTAATTACCAGCCAAAGCCAAACCCTAATCTTTGAAAACCGTAATCACGATTTCCCACAAAAAATAACTTACAGTCTGATAAATAATGATTCACTAACGGCTGCCATTGAAGGATCGGAAAATAATCAGTTTAAGAGAATAGTGTTTCAGTATAAAAAATTAAATTAGATAACGAGAATGAATTTACTGAAGCTTTTAAATTATCAGCGTAAAGATATAAAAAACCGGTGATTAAATATTTGTTTGAAATAAATTAATCTTCGTCGTTTGTTAATCCCAGAGCCATAGATGTTCCTAAAGGTTAAACTCTCCGCGTTAAGGATGCAAATTTATACGCAGGTGCCGGATTTATTGTAATTATTTGCGGAAACCTGATGTTGATGCCAGGTTTACCAAAAATACCCGCTCCGGTAAATATGAATGTCGATATTAATGGAAAAATTACAGGACTATTCTAATTGAGAAAATAATATTGTATATTGCATCATTAAATTATCAATTTTATTCATATCTAAATCATTTTAAAAAAATTAGTAACTAATCAAATGTTAAAATTTCTTACTTCCATACTATTAATTATTTTTTCAATATCTTTAATGTTTTCTCAAACCGATAGCGTTCGTTATGAATTAAAACCGGTCATTGTTACGGCTACGAGAATTTCTGAATCATGGCTCAAAGTTCCACTCGCAACAAGCGTGATTGAATCGAAAGATTTAAGACGGTTTCGTGGTTACGGATTAGATGAAGCCATATCAAATATTCCCGGGGTAATGGTTCAATCACGTTATGGTAATCAGGATGTTCGGCTGACAATTCGTGGTTTTGGAGCGCGCGGTGCAGGAGAGAGGTCGAATGCCGGAACATCTAGAGGAATCAGGGTATTGGTCGACGGGTTCCCGGAAACCGAACCTGACGGCAGAACATCTTTCGATTTTATTGAATTATCTTCCGCCGATAAAATTGAAGTCATTAGATCAAATGCTTCCGCATTATGGGGAAATGCATCGGGCGGAGTTATAAATATTTTATCCAAAACATCTTTTAACAGACCATTTATAAATATTCAATCATCAGTTGGAAGTTTCGGATACCGAAAAGAACTTTTGAACGCAGGGGCGTTTGTTGGCGATGGGAAATTATTTTTAACACTTAGTAATACAAATTTTGATGGATGGCGGGATCATTCAGCAAGTTCTCGTGCTTTGATACACACCGGATTATTCTCACCTATCGGCGAAAGAACTACACTTGGGATTTACCTCACTGCAACGGGAAATTATTTTAGGATTCCGGGTCCTCTAACACAATCTCAATTCGATAACGATCCACGTCAAGCTCAAAATGATACTTCAAACTATAAACCTACATACGTAGGAAGAGATGAGCGGCGTCATAACCGGCTTGGGAGGATCGCAGTTAAGTTATCACACGAATTCAATAATCAGCACGGAATTTCTGCTTCAGCTTTCATAACACCGAAGGTTTTGCAACGTTCGGAAAGAAATACCTTCAGGGACTTCAACCGTTATCATATTGGTGGAAATTTTGTTTATCGAAATACCACGGTTATCGGACAAAATTTTAAAAACATGATTTTAACCGGAATTGATGAAGGATATCAGGATGGAGCTATATTATTTTATAATCTCGTTAAAGGTCAACGCGGTACAACACTTATGACCAACAAACGTGATGGCGCAAATACTTTTGGAATTTTCGTGCAAAATGAATTAACTATCGATGAGCACATCAACATTCTACTTGGTCTGCGTTATGACAATATTACATATTACAGTGACAATTATATCAAACCAAATCTAAATGCATCAAAATCTTTTAAACAATTTACACCTAAGGCAGGTATATCCTATTTGTTTAATCCAATGCATAGTATTTATGCAAATTTCGGAAGCGGTATCGAGGTTCCGGCAGGAAATGAAACTGATCCTCCCACATTTCAGGGACAGGATACCGTTACGTCGTTAAATCCTTTATTAGAACCGATTCGGTCAAATACGTGTGAAGTCGGGACAAAGCAAATTTTAACTCTTGATGATTTAAAAATTTTACAATCAATTACTTATGACATATCATTATATTGGATTGAAATTAAAAATGATATTATTCCGTATCGTGACGGGCGTTTTTATTTCACCGCAGGGAAAACAAGAAGAATCGGCGCTGAATTCGGTTTTGATGTAGTATTTCGTTCCGGGATTTCAATAAAATCATCGATTACTAATTCGAGTAATAAGTATGTTGAGTACTTGATTGATTCAGTTCATTACAATAATCCTGGTAAATTTAATGATCTGGCAAATAATAAA
This sequence comes from uncultured Ignavibacteriaceae bacterium, assembly GCA_964437735.1. Taxonomy (GTDB): domain Bacteria; phylum Bacteroidota; class Ignavibacteria; order UBA10030; family BY39; genus CAYTID01. The sequence continues at coordinate 3,294 of CAYTID010000113.1, forward strand.
ATGGCAGGAGTTCCTGACCTATTTTATAAAACAAGTGTAAAATATAATCCGATATTTTTTCCCTATTTTTTTGGTGAATTGAATATTCAGGGAGTTTCCGGATTTTTTGCAGATGACATGAATAAGATTTCAGTCCCAGCTTACAATATATTAAATTTTTCTGTTGGCTTTGATAAAATTACAATTCTGTCCGATCGATTAACAATCAACGGTTTTATTGGCGTAAATAATTTAATGAATTTAAAATATGCTTCTTCGGTATTTATAAATCCCGACTTAGACCGTATTACTAAGCGTAATCCAATCTATCTGGAGCCCGGTTTGCCGAGAAATTTTATAGGAGCTATTTCTTTGAATTGGAATTATTAATAAATTTATATCAGTATTTATGTAAAAGATGTTTAACTAAATCAAAGGAGATAACAATATGAAAATCCTAATCGTTCTTTTAGCCGTTTGTATGACAGCCCTCTGTCGATCACAGGAAGAAAATCCTTTTTTCAAAGAATACGATACCCCTTTTCAAACTCCCCCGTTTAATGATATCAAAGAATCACATTTTTTGCCCGCTTTTTTGGAAGGGATGAAGCAGCAGCAAAGTGAAATTTCTGCTATAGTAAATTCAAAAGAAAATCCGACATTTAAAAATACGATAGAATCTCTGGAATCATCCGGTTCTCTTTTGACAAAAGTAAGCAGTGTGTTTTATAATTTGAATTCCGCTAATACAAATGAAGAAATCCAGAAAATCGCAAAAGAAATCGCTCCACTTTTATCCAAACATAACGACGATATTTATCTGAATGCTGAATTATTCCAGAGAATAAAATCTGTTTATGAAAACAGAAAAAAATGGAATCTTAATACTGAACAAAACAGGTTATTGGATGAATTTTATAAAGACTTCGTCAGAGGCGGTGCAAATTTAAATGAGGAAAAGAAAGAAGTATTGCGTAATATTAATGCTGACCTTTCGTTACTGACATTAAATTTCGGTGAAAATTTGTTGAAGGAGAATAATGTTTTTGAGATGGTGCTAGATAATGTAAAAGACCTTGAAGGATTACCGGATGGAGTAATTTCGGGCGCAGCTGAAACTGCAAAGGCGCGGGGTAAAGAAGGCAAGTGGATTTTTACATTGCATAAACCGAGTTTTATTCCTTTTTTGCAATATTCTCCAAAACGCGAACTGAGGGAGAAAATTTTTAAGGCTTACATAAACCGTGGCGATAATAACGATAGTTTAGATAATAAAAATATTATTTCAAAAATCGTAGCACTTAGAATTCAAAAGGGGAATCTTCTGGGTTATAAAACTCATGCGGACTACGTGCTTGAAAAAAATATGGCAGGTAATTCGGAAAATGTATATAAATTGCTGAATCAGTTATGGGAGCCGGCTCTTCGCAATGCTAAAAAAGAACTAGAAGATTTACAAGCAATGGTCGATAAGGAAAAAGGGAACTTTAAGCTTGAAGCCTGGGATTGGTGGTATTATGCCGAAAAAGTTAAAAAAGAAAAATATGCACTTGATGAAGAGATGCTTCGTCCTTATTTTAAGTTAGAAAATGTCAGGGATGGGGCATTTATGGTTGCGAATAAATTATTTGGTATAAAGTTCGTTGAAAAAAATGATATACAGAAATATCATCCGGAGGTAACAGTTTTCGAAGTCAAAGAAGCGGATGGCAGGCATATCGGCATTTTCTATACTGATTATTTCCCGCGAGCGAGTAAACGGGGCGGAGCTTGGATGAGCTCTTTCCGTAAACAATATCGACAGGGGGCAAAAAATTTTACACCGCTTATCTGTAACGTCGGGAATTTTTCAAAACCTACCGGTGGAAAACCTTCTTTGATGAGCTTTGATGAAGTAAATACTTTATTTCATGAATTAGGTCATGGACTTCATGGATTGCTCTCGAACTCTACATATCACAAACTTACCGGAACCTCGGTACCGAGAGATTTTGTTGAGTTGCCGTCGCAGATTATGGAAAATTGGGCTTCCGATCCTGAAGTTTTGAAGATGTACGCGAAACATTATGAAACCGGCGAACCGATTCCGGATGAATTGATAGAAAAAATAATTAATGCTCAATTATTCAATCAGGGATTTGAGACAGTTGAATACCTCGCAGCCTCATTTTTAGATATGGATTTTCATACGTTAACTGAAATATCTGATATTGATGTAAATGAATTTGAAAAAAATTCATTGAATAAGATAGAATTAATGCCCGAAATTATTTCAAGGTACAGGAGTACTAATTTTCAACATATATTTGCCGGAGGGTATTCAGCCGGATATTATAGCTACATTTGGGCGGAGGTACTGGATTCAGACGCTTTTCAAGCTTTTAAGGAAACAAGTTTGTTCGATAAGAAAACTGCTCAGTCATTCCGGAATAATATTCTGGCAACAGGAGGGACAGACGATCCAATGACACTATATAAAAAATTCCGTGGTGCCGAACCGAAAATCGAACCGCTGTTAAAAAAGCGAGGGCTGAATTAATTAAAATTTTGAACGGGGCTGTCTCAAAAGCCAGCCCCTTTTTTATAATTGGCGACAATATAATATTTA
>CAYTID010000114.1:0-5829 GCA_964437735.1 uncultured Ignavibacteriaceae bacterium
ATGATTTGAAAGAACCTTTCACCGATAAAGAAGGCAAATATTTCTTTTCGTATAAAACCAATAATTCGGATGAGATAGTAACATCTCCCATCTCACTATTGCCTGATAAAAAATGAAAAGGAATATCAAAGGATAGTTCTATATCTTCGGATATACCATAGAATGGAGTGAATAAAAGTGATCTTTGATTAATCCCATTGACACCGGCGTAATCATATCCCATTTCCAATTGAATTACGCCTTTTCCGTTCACAGCGGCGTTTTCAGTTTGAAGCGGACGATGTTCGCTTGAATAAATTGAACCTGTTAAAACTAGTGTTGATAAAATGATAATAGTATTTTTCATGAAATATTATTTTTCTATTTATTAGTTTTTAATGTTGGACAATTACTTTTATGGTTACAGGATGTACATTGCAAATCTATTTTCGACAATTCAGTCATACATCTAGGACATTTATATAAAAAAGGATTAGAAACTTCGTTTTCACATTTACTGCATTTTCTGATTTCACTTTTTAATTTATTTTCCAACGTATTTTTCATACAATTAAATCAATACTTGTGCTAATAGTCCGCCGATTATAATGGCAGTAAAAAAAGTTCCAAACCAAATTATTGATGCTTGTTTAATTCCTCTTTCTTTATATAAAATGATTACTGAAGTGACGCAAGGGACGAATAATGTTATTGTCACTAGCGAAACAACAATTTGCATGGGGACGAGTGACAAGCTGTATAATCCCGCTGCGCCGAAATCTCTCCTTACCAAACCCATGACAAACGCTGTCGATGTTTCAGCAGGGAGTTTGAGCCAGATGGTTATAAAAGGAGCTAACGCTTGTTGCCATAATTCCAAAAGTCCGGTTAAATCCATTATTCCGATTATTGCGGCTCCTACAAAAAACCAAGGGGCGGCTTCTTTCATAAATGAAAATGACCTTATAATAGTTTTTTGAAATACATTATTCGCACGCGGAAATCGCATAGGAGGTAAATCAATGAGTAATGGAGCCGTCTCACCTTTAAGTGTTTTGTTCAGAATTGTTCCCAGAAAAATAAAAACTCCGAAAATAGTAGTTATGTAAATAATTAAAGCATTGAATCCTGCCCCGACGATAAGGGCAGTGATTACTGCTAATTGAGCGGAACATGGAACGGCTAATTGCAATATCGATGTTGCGATAGTTTTTTCTCGTTCTGTTGTGAGTAATCGGGTTGTAATGGTTGCCATCGAAACACAACCAAAACCAAGTATTAATGGGATAACAGCTCTACCGTTAAGTCCGATAAAACTCATCCCTCGATCGATCATGGTGGCAAGACGTGGCAAATATCCGCTATCTTCTAAAACCGAGAGTACGATATAAAAACCGAAAACAAGCGGAAAGAGAAGGAACAATAGATATGTCACTGTCATAGTGAGTATGCCAAATTCACCAACCAATAGATGCGATAACCATGAGTGTTCAGGTAAAACTGTAAAGGTGATTTTCCGGATCCATACTTCCCATAATTCATTGCCCAAGTATGATTCAGTAAATCCGACTAGGTTTTGAGCGATTAATTCTCCGACAAAAAGATAAGTCAGGTAGAGCGCTATAATCAGGATCGGGATTCCCGTAAGAGGGCGCACAGACCAGCGGCCCAGTAAAGAAGAAAAATGTGATCTGATGGAATCTTCTACTACGATATGGTTAATAATATAATTAACTCTGTTTCGCCTGTCTATATAAATTTGTTCTCTTTCGTATTTAGGTTGGATGCCATGTTTTTTTGATATGTATTCATCGCTTTCTAAAACCAGAAGTGCTTCTGCCTGAGAGCCGACAGAATTCAGCATGTCGTGCAAACGGGAATGTAATTGGTGATTTTGAGTTCCTTGCGATGCTTTTGTAATGGTTGATTCGATCGAATGGAAACCCTCTTTTTTAACTGCTGTGGTTGTAATCACCGGCACTCCCAGAAAATGTTCCAGCTTTTCAACGTCAATTTTGATGCGATGCTTTTTGACTTCGTCCATGAAATTAATAATAACAATTAACTTCTTCCCCATGTCAATTAGTTGTTGTGTGAGAAAAAGATCTCTTTCAATATGCACACCATCAACGATGTTTAATATAATATCTGATTCAAGAATTATATCTCTTGCCACTCGTTCTTCGTCGTTAAATGATGATACACCATAAATTCCAGGTGTATCAAAAACATCGTAATGTAAATATTTTCCTTTTGTAACTTCAACAGTTGTACCGGGGAAGTTAGAAACATCAACGTACAATCCGCTAAGGAAGTTAAAAATTATTGATTTGCCGACATTGGGATTCCCAACCAAAACGAGCTTAGCATTCTGACTTTCGGTAAATAAGTTTGTTTTCTCTATATGAGAATGATGTTCCAGGTGGGGAAGTTGTTCCGGGTTTTTTATTTCAGCCATATTATTTTTCGATCACTAAAACGTTTAATGCTAATTTTCGTCCAATTGCGATTTCCTGACGATTTTTTTGTATTAAAATCGTGCCGCCCGGAAGTCTCTCAAGACATTTTATAGAATCACCTTCCACGATACCAAACCTGATAAACTGTGATTTAGCGAGTCCTTCGGGGAGAGTAACTACTTTTACCGTAGTTCCTTTTTTAATTTGAGTGAGATTTTTGTTTTCAGACTTGATCATAATTAATTTATCGGCAATTATTACAGGTACCGAATATTTGAAGAGTAGAGTTTTTTATAGTAAATTTTTTTTGAATACTTATTTTTTTTTCGGTTTCCGACAATTCATTACTAATGAACTCGATAATGTCGCCGCATTGCAAACATATCAAATGATGGTGTCGAGGTTTTCCGAAGGATTTTTCATACCTGAAGTGGTCCGATCCAAAACGATATTTTGAAATAATACCGCATTTTACAAGCAGGTCGAGGGTATTATAAACAGTCGCGAAAGATATTTTCCGTTCTTTTTTTTTCAATGACATGAATAATTCCTCGGCATCAAAATGGTCGTCGGTCTTGAAAATTGCTTTGAGGATATTAAATCTTTCGGGTGTGTTGCGAAGGTTTTTATCCTTGATGTATAAACTAAGTTTTTCGGCTGCGGTTTCCAGATCCAAAAATTAAATATCCTTATTTAGAATTATTCTAAATAAAGATAAGACATTTATTTGAATTAGTCAAGTCTTTTGTTCTCCCCATATAACTAAAAAAGCACGGGCTGTTGCAATCCGTGCTTTTTTATAACACTTGAAAAATTAACTTAATGACTGTGACCGAGTTTTGGGGCTACTAATTTGTTATATATGAGCAATCCTATTATCGTTACCACACCGATTAAACTGAAGAGTAGCCATAATGTTTGCGGGTCTTTCAAATTATCGACGAAGTGAACATACATATTTGCTCCTAAAATTCCGCCGATTGACGAACCGAGAACTCCATAGAGGAAAGAATATCCGAGATAAGTCGCTTTTTTATCGGGCGGTGCAATCAATCCGACATAACTTATAAATTTCGGATGAGCAGTCATTTCTCCGATTGAAAATATGCTGATTCCAGCGATGAAAATCCAGATATTTGATGATATCGCCAGAATTGCCATTCCAATTGTTCCCATCGATATACCGACAATCATTGTTGGAAGAGCTTTAGTGTTTTTCACAATATTGGAAACCACCATTTGTAAAAAAATGATTGTTCCGGCGTTAATAACGGTAACATGTTCGATATCGAAATGCCAATTCAGGTTGATCCCGATGAGAGCGAAAGTAGAATTAACAAAATTATTGAGGTCAGTAGCATCAACATAATCCTTTACGTACCATAAAACAGAATCGAACATTTGGAAATACAAGATCCAGAATCCCGAATAAATAACTATTAGTCCGATAAATTTAAAATCGGACAAGACCATTATCATACCCTTTAAAACTTCCGGAAGTTTTTTTGTACTTGCTGGTTTCTGCGGTTCTTTATAAAGGAATATTGTGGGTATTATCATAGTTGCAGTTCCGATTGCCGATGCGAGGATCACATATTCCCAGCCAAAATTATTTTTTAGATAAGGAACTAATATCAAGGGGAACAAAAACGCACCCAAATTTATCGACCAGTAGAAAATACCAAATCCCAAAGTACTGTTTTTTTCATCTGTAATTCTGGCAATCGTGCCGGATATCATAGGTTTAAATGAGCCTGCCCCTATGCCCATGATAACCAAACTGGCGAACATCAGTGCATAGTCGGTCGCCTGGCTCGTTAAAAAATAACCTAATCCCAAAAATGCGAATGCAAACATAAGTGTTTTTCTGTATCCGAATCTGTCACCTATTGCTCCTGCAAGGATCGGTAGTATATAAAGTAATGGCTGTATCGTACTCTTTATTACGCCGACACTCTCTTTACTGAAGGACAATTCCTGGGTCATGTAAACGGATAGAATGCTCATCATTCCGTAATACGAACCGCGTTCAAAAAATTCAAAAACTATAACAACCCAATAATTTTTTGGAAAAGTTCGTAACGTTTGTAAAAAGGTTTGCTTTTCACTCATGTATATCCTCTTAATTAGTTATAAAATTTGTAAATTATATGGAAATATATGAAAATAATTATTAGAGTCAAGCAGAATCCGGGAAATTATTATATTTTTAAAATCATTGCTATTATACTTCCTGTTTATTATATTTTTTAAGACTTAAAAAAAATTTTTTTTACATAATCTGAATGAGGAAATATGTCAGAAATAAATTATGATGTAGTAATCATTGGCGGAGGACCGGGTGGATATGTAGCGGCAATCCGGGCTTCACAACTTGGTTTTAAAACTGCTGTTGTTGAAAAAGACCGTTTAGGAGGAATTTGTTTGAATTGGGGGTGTATTCCGACAAAAGCATTGTTAAAAAATGCTGAGATATATAATAGTTTCAAAAACTCCTCGGAGTTTGGAATATCCTGCGAAAATATTTCATTCGATTTCAAAAAAATAATTAAAAGAAGCCGCGATGTAGCGCTCCGTAACTCAAAAGGTATTGAGTATCTGTTTAAAAAAAATAAAATAGATCATATTACCGGATTTGGGAAATTCAAATCAAAGAGTTTGATCGAGGTAGTGCAAAATAATAAAACAACGAATACCTTAAGCGCAAAGCACATTATTGTGGCGACAGGTGCGCGTTCAAAAACAATTCCGGGTGTTGAAATTGACGGAGTAAAAATAATTTCGAGTTCAGAAGCAATGATTTTGCAGGAAGTTCCTAAATCTTTAATCATAATCGGAGCCGGTGCCATTGGAGTCGAATTTGCATATTTTTATAACTCCTTTGGGTCAAAGGTCACTATCATAGAAATGATGCCGAATATTCTCCCGATAGAGGATAAGGAACTAACTAAACTTCTCGAAAGTTATCTGAAAAAATCTGGAATAGAAATTTATACCGAACATAAAGTCGAAAAAATCACCGTTGAGAAAGACGTTAAAATTAAAATCGTTGGCAAAAACAACGAAAAAGAAATTTATGGCGATATTGCATTAATGGCAATCGGTGTTCAAGGCAATGTCGAAAATTTAGGTTTAGACGAAATTGGTGTACACCACGAAAAAAGTTTCGTAAAAGCAGATGAATTGTACCGAACAAATATTGAAAATGTTTATGCAATCGGCGATGTGATAGGTCCTCCTCTTTTGGCTCATGTTGCATCGGCTGAAGGATTAAATTGCATAGAAGCAATTGCGGGAAAAAATCCCGTACCGATTGATTATAAGAATATTCCGGGTTGTACTTATTGTCACCCTCAGGTTGCGAGCATTGGATTGACTGAAGAAAAAGCGC
>CAYTID010000115.1:0-5767 GCA_964437735.1 uncultured Ignavibacteriaceae bacterium
TCCATAGAAGTTTTAAATGCCCTGTTAACAGATGCAACCAAAGTTACAACATTACCAAGTTTAATTGGATGATGGAAGTCAATTCTATCAACAGATGCGGTTACACATACTTTTTGAGAATGTTTTGAAGATGCAAGAGCCGCACAGATATCTATCCAGTGCATCAATTGACCGCCGAGTAAATTACCGAGTTGATTGGTATGATTCGGTAGAACGAGTTCCGTCATAGTTACTATCGATTCACTAACAAACTTACTTTTTCTTTTTTCCTGGTTACTCATTTTGCAATTAGTCTCGATTCAATTTCCTGTAATTCTTTTACATTCGGATCGTTCGGGTACCTGCTCAGAAAAATGCTTATATCGGCAAGAGCTTCGTAATTCAATCCTTTTTTCAATTCAATTTTTATTTTATTGTACAGTGCAAGTGGTGCAAATTTTGTGTCGTGATAGGATTCGGTTACCAATGTATAATATTTCATCGCTGCATATTCATATTCCATTTTCTGATATATTAATGCACTATTATATTCTTTCTCTGCTAGTTTATCATTCATCTCTTTAATTTTTCTTTCAGCATCTTCCACTTTAGAATTTGAAGGGAAGAAATCTATAAATGCCTGAAATTCCTCTATCGCTTTTTTAGTGTATGATTGTTCGATCTGATAAGGTGGCGATAGCTGATAATATGATTCAGCAAGCATAAATTGCGCTTCGGGCACAAAAGGACTTGCTGGAGTGTTTCTTATTAACTTACTGAACTCATATGCGGCAAGAAGAAATTGGCTCCGCTTAAAATATGTCATAGCAAGATAATATTGCGCATCATCGCTTACAGAACTTGCCGGGTATTGTAAGATGATATTCTGAAATTCGAGAATTGCTTGTTCGTAATCTTCGTCGTTATATAACTGCATTACATAATTAAAATATTCTTCCGGTGTAAATTGAGATGTATCTACACTTGAAGAACATGCAGAAACGAAAAGAACTATTAGAGTAACCGCAATTGTTAGATTATACTTGTTCAAAAAAATCTCCGTTAAAATAAAGCAGTGCAAAAATAGTTAAAATTGAATTGCTGTGAAATATACTTTTACCCCAATTTTTACTTGATTATTTACTTCTTATTGTAAAAAAGAGAATAATTGTAACGATTAAAGTCCCAACCACAATAATTGGTTCCAAAAGGTTAGAAAATAGGGGCAATTCCGGTATTGTTGATTGAGTAAAAGGGATTGCCGGATTTTCCAGACGACTGATATTTTCGACCTCAACCGTATCTTTATAAGAATTACTCAAATCAATTGTTTTAATACCAGATCTTTCGGATAATATTAAAGTAGCATCAATATTAATTTTTCTCTCGATTAATAAATTTCCAAAAAATCCATCCTTATAGGGATTTGAATACTCAACCGTTATATTATTAATTGAATGCTCAAGTTTGTTTTCTAAAGATTCATTCTCGCTTATCGGAATAACTTTCTTAATGAAGGAATCGACCACTTTAGATTTTAGAAAGCTATATGAACCGGATGATCTGTATATAAAATTAAATGTAAGGTTTTTATTTATAACCGAGTTATCAAGATTTAACACGGATTTTTCGATCAGATCGTTTACAACATCCAGATTGGTTCTGGTTTGTGCAAATTGCACCTGTTGAAAAATTAATAATGTACAGATAACCAATAATATTCTTTTCAAATGGGCTTAAAGTCTATAAGTTATATTTCAAATTATAGAATCGAATTAGTAATTTCAAACAAAAGTTGGGATATAAATAAAGACAGCGAAGAATCTCTGGAATCGTTCGCTGTCCAAATGTTATGAATAATATAGAAATAGATTTATCTTCTTCCCGCAGCAATTTCTTTCAATCTCTCAATTCTCTCTTCAATTGGCGGATGTGTTGAGAATAATTTCATCATCGATTTACCGCTAAGCGGATTAACAATAAACATATGAGCAGAAGATGCACCGGCATGGGCCATCGGCAACATTTTATTTGCCTGATTAAGTTTATTAAGTGCATTTGCAAGACCCATCGGCTTACCCGAAATTTGAGCGCCTCCTTCATCGGCCATATATTCACGTGAACGTGATATCGCCATTTGAATCAACACCGCCGCAATAGGCGCGATAATTAACAAAGCTAATTCATAAAAAATATTTCCTCCCTTATCTTCATCTCTGCTGCTGCCTCCAAACATCGCGGCGTACCCGGCCATCCTTGCTATAAAAGTTATAGTGCCAACCAAGGTAGCTGCAATTGTTCCAACTAAAATATCTCTGTTTTTTATGTGAGCGAGCTCGTGAGCAATTACGCCTTCAAGTTCTTCCTTACTTAATATATTCATTATTCCTGTAGTTACGGCAACTGCGCTATGTTCCGGATTGCGTCCCGTAGCAAATGCGTTTGGAGTTGGATTATCCATTATATAAACTTTCGGCATAGGTAAATCAGCTTTCATCGAAAGTTTTTCTACTATATTATATAAATTGGGATATTCTTTTTCCGAGACTTGCTGAGCGCGGTACATTGTTAAAACAATTTTATCTGAAAACCAATATGAGCCGAAATTCATAGCTAATGAAAATATAAAAGCAATCATCATTCCTGTTTGACCGCCCAATAAATTTCCAACCAGAATAAACAACACCATCATTGCCGCCATTAAAATAGCAGTTTTAAAACCGTTCATTTATAATCCTTGTTTTTGTTTATTTAAATTTACTAATGATTAACCGAAGAGTTCAAGTTTGCTATCTCTAACAGAATGGGGATTTATCCGGTTCCAAAAGAGGACAAAGATATTTTAATACCTTGCCTTTATAAGCAATAATCTGTAAAATCGTGCGACAAAATGAGAGTATTATGAAGAAATTTTTTGTTGTAGTAGCATGTTTATTGTTAACCGAAACAGTTTTTTCCCAGAATACATATAAGTTTTTGGGGTTGGATACCAGTCCAAGAGCCGCGGCTGTAGCAGGTAGTTTTGTTGCAAATAATGATGATCCAAATGTGATTTTTTATAATCCAGCAGGACTAAATTTTTTGGAAAACACACCGGTTTCATTTTCTTATCTAAAGCACTTACTGGATATTAACGCCGCTTCAGTTGTTGTTTCAAATTTTAGATTGGGGAAGATTCGGCGCGGCTGTAAAATATATTAACTATGGCGATTTTACAAAATCTTCTATCGATGGAACCGAACTCGGCAATTTCGGCGCTAGCGATTTAGCTTTTATTTTGGGATACGGCAATCAATTAGGCGATAATTTTTATTACGGAACCAATGTAAAATTTATTTATTCCGGAATAGCTGAGTATTCTTCAACTGCTTTTGCATTTGATATTGGCTTACACTACGCTATCCCCGATGAAAATTGGAATTTTGGATTTTCTGTTTTGAACCTAGGATCACAAATTTCTTCATATGTAGATACAAAAGAAGAATTACCAATCGATATGCGTATAGGTTTTAGTAAACAACTCGAGCGTTTACCGTTTATGTTCTTTTGGTCTTTTAATAAACTAAGCGATAGATACGATAATTTTCTTGATCGATTTACTAATATTACAGCAGGCGGTGAATTCAGATTAGGTAAAAGTTTCAGGCTGCGTTTAGGATATGATAATGAGAAAAGAAAAGAGTTAAAACTTGGTTCAACAACGGCTGGGCTGGCAGGTTTTAATTTAGGTCTTGGATTTAATGTAGCAAGCTATACAGTGGATTACTCGTTCTCTTCACTTGGCTTGATTGGCTCGATGCATCGATTCGGATTATCCACAAGCTTTTAGTAATGGAGAATTGAGAATTCTTAAATCCAATCTTTTAATTATCAATTCGCAATTCTCAATTCATTTTTTATACGGTGTTTTGATATATCTTTCCGCTTGATCATGCGAATCATTTCTTTCTTTCAAACGCAAGGTTTCATTATAATACTTTAATGCTTTTTCTCGTTGTCCTAAAAGATCATAATTCATTGCAAGATATAAAACTGTGTTGATTAAAAAGCCTGATTCATTTCCTTTATCCAGCTCGCGGGAAAGTTTTTCAGATTTTTCAAAATAAAACACTGCTGAATCCGATCTGTTTTTAATCATATGCTCCATTGCGATGTAATATGTTGCTTCTCTTTTGAACCTCTTATTATATCCCGGATAATTTTTCTCGCACTTGTTGTAAATATCTCTGAACAATTTTACCGCTTCCGAATAATTATTTTCCTTTACATAAGTCAACCCATAATATTTTTGGAAGTTAGGATTGTTAGGAAAATCGGCGAGCAAATATTTCCCCCACCTACGCGATTCTTCCATGTTCTCTTCAAACTGAAAATTTAGCGTCATCAAAAAATATCTCGATTCTAATCTTGCATAGCGCCCATTCCAAGCTACGTTCTCTAATTCCTTGAGTCCTTTGCTTTTATCTCCTTTAGGAAAAAAAACCATAAAAGGTTTTACTGCTGGATATTTTCCTGGAATAACATCAGCGTAATAGTGATAAATACCAAAGCCAAGTTGAATATCCGGATTCTTAGGATCGGCTGCATAAGCTTTATAAACTATTGCCAAACCTTCCTTGCCGTCTAGTGCGGCCTTGAACCAACTTTCCCTAATAGCGCGTAATCTACCTCTGAATCCAATCGAACCGCCTTTGAAGAATAATGCGTCAACATTGTTTTCATTTTTATCCAAGATATCTTCACATTGCTCAATACACTCTTCCAGTTGATCGTAAAATTTATCATCCATTTTTTCATTTTCTAGATCCAATAAGATGCGCCACCATGTTATCATTGCTTTAAAGAATTTTCCCGATGGGTGTGTCGGGTATTCTTTTACAACCGAGTCAAATGTTTTCTCGGCCTTGTCGAATTCAATTCCGTAAATTTGATCAACACCGGCTTTTACTAATGAATCATGGCGTTCCCAATTATATTTTTGCGCGTATGTTTGAATAAGAGCAAGCAAAAACAACGTTAAGAAAATTTTAGTTTTCAAAATCGATTCCCTTTTTCATTAAATATTCATTACGAACGTAGTGATCAATATTGAAATTTTCCATTGAAAAAATAATATCATATTTTAGTTTGCTTTTACTTGTAACTGTAAGCAATTCCAACTGGCAAATAAGAAAACGAAATTCCGAAAATAATATTTTTATTATTGCAATAAGAAGCCCAGATGCCGGGAGAAAATCCCGCAAGATGAATAATGCCTGGATATATATTAAGATTAATCATGTAGTCTGTTTTTATTGTTGCCGTTAAAGATGCAAGCAGAGAATTATTTCTGTCGTAAAATATTCCTGCGTTGCCAACAAGTCCCAAAGTTTTTTTGTTTTTCTTTTCTTCAATAGTGATCAAATCGCTAGCGGCTAGGCCGGCTCCAAAAGAAATTGCCGAACCGTCTTCATACTTATATGAAAATCCGCCAACTCCGTTAGTTCCGAAATAATAAAATAGATGCCACGATTCTGAAAAAGGCAATTTCCATTTCATAGAAAAAAATTGTCCGTTATTGTGTAGCTCTCCGTTTCTAATTGAGATTGACGGCTGAAGCGACCAATCGGTTAAGTTCATCGTTTCAGAAAAAAACCTTCTCACACTATGAGAAGTAAAAAGTAAAATCCCTCCAAGATCAAAAATATAGATATCTGCAATCGGGTCTACATCCAATCCTTGATAATTTCCATTTTCAACTACTTCGTTTATTAAATGATGAAGACCTCTCGATCCGACATCACCGATA
>CAYTID010000116.1:0-5582 GCA_964437735.1 uncultured Ignavibacteriaceae bacterium
GGTTCTTTAAATCGGGGTTATCCTCCACTTTTATGACAATCGGTTCATCAGCCGGAAGAATAATATCTCCCCCTTTGTAGTTTTTATGAATTACCGGCTTCACGTTCTCACCTGACACATCCGGCGATGTATCCATGTGGGCAATCAAACCGATTACAGGAACTTCCTTATCCGTATTGGATTCAAGCGTTGCCGTCACATATCCATGTTCATCAATTTGCGCATCACCAAGCCCGATTTCAATCAGTTCTTTTACCAATTCCTTCCCGAGAATTTTTTGTTTTTCCGTGCTGGGATAACTTGACGTATTATCGGATGATTGAGTATCATAAGTGACATATTTTAAAAATCTTTCGACACATGTGTAGTTAATATCTGACATTTTTGTTCCTCGTTTTAATATTTACTTTTAATATAAGAATATAATTATTATTCTGAAATTATCTGATTACTTTTTTGAACCTTATAATACTGAATGACAATATAGCGATTCCAAAAATGATAAGAGCTCCCATTTGAGGCCACAAAACTTCCAATCCGACGCCTTTCAGAATAGTTCCTCTGATAATCTCCAGAAAATATCTTAATGGAATTAAATATGTGAATTGTTGAATTATCCACGGCATGTTTTCGATTGGAAAAACAAAACCTGACAGGAAGACAAATGGAAAAAAAATAAAAAATTGTGCGGTAATCAATGCTTGCTGCTGAGTCTGAGAAATCGTCGATACGAATATACCCAATCCCAAAGTCGTCAACACAAATAAAGCACTCAAAAAAAACAACAACAGAACGCTTCCTTGAATCGGAATATCGAACCATAACACGGCAACCGTGAGTACGAGTACTACATTAATAAATCCAATAATAACGAAGGGAGTAATTTTACCAGCGATCAACTGGTACGATTTGATCGGCGTAACAAGCAGTTGTTCGAGTGTGCCGATTTCCTTTTCCTTTACAATTGCAATCGATGTCAAAGTCATAGTTATTATCATCAAGATCAATGCGATTACTCCCGGAACCATAAAGTTTGCACTTTTTAATTCGGGATTGAACCATATTCTCGGCTCAATATTTACACCCGGAGAATTTATACTGTTCAAAGTTAATTTTTTAATCAATATGCTGCGTGAATATTTATTAATAATCTGAGAAGCATATCCCAAGCTGATATTAGCTGTGTTTGCATCAGCTCCATCTGCAAGGAGTGCAATTTCAACTGTGTTTCCGTTTAGTATTTTTTTTCCAAAATTTCCCGGAATAATAATCGCTAAAGTCGCCTCCCCTTTGTCCAGATATTTATCAACTTTGTTCGGTACGTCTACATAATCAATAATCTGAAAATATCCGGAGTTGGAAAATTGTCGGTAAAATTCCCTGCTGATACTAGAATTATCCAGATCGCACACGACAAGTCCGATATTTTTGATATCCAAAGTTGCAGCATAACCAAGTATTATTATCTGCAATATCGGTACAATAAAAATTATCGGCAGCATTCGTTTATCACGACGGATCTGGATAAATTCTTTTATTATCATTTGGCGGATTTTATTCATCTCTCAATATCCTTATGCATTCTTACAATGCTGATTCCGCCAACGACAAGACTAAAAATCAATAAAAAGAATAATTGTTCCCAAACAATCTCAAACCCGGTCCCTTTTACCATCACTGACCTGATTGAAACAAGATAATATTTTGCGGGAATTGCGTGCGTTATCAATTGCAGCCAAACAGGCATATTCTTGATTGGAAAAACGAATCCTGAAAGTAAAAATGTCGGTAACAAAGACGAAAGAACCGAGACAAGAAATGCTACTGCTTGTGTTTCTGCAATCGTAGATATTAGCAATCCTTGTCCCAAGGCGCCAAGCATGAATAATATTGTCGCTGTATAAAATAATAATAGGCTACCTTCCACCTTAACATCAAATAACAGCGCGCTGAATATTAATACAAATGTCGTAGCGATTATTGATATTAACAAATACGGAATTGTTTTGCCGAGAATGACATCCATGGATTTCAAAGGGGACACCATGATTTGTTCCATAGTTCCTTGTTCTTTCTCGCGGACTATTGATAAGCTTGTCGAGATAACACCAACAAGCATCAGTATCATACCAAATAAGCCCGGGATTAAAAACTTTGAGCTTTTCAATTCCGGATTATACCACAGCCGGGATTTTATATCAATGGGAATTTTGAAATCTACACCTTTCCTGAACAAAAGACCGGTTATTATTTTATTCGAGTACTGTTGTACTCCGGCATTTATGTATGCGATCGAATTAGACGCTGTATTAGCATTTGCTCCGTCAACCAGTAGTTGGACGACCGCTGAATTACCATTGTGGATATTTTCTGAAAAATCATAGGGAATAACTATAACTCCTATTGCTTTTCCGCTCTCAAGTAACCTGTCAATTTCCGATTCCGAATTTAACAGCCCTTTAACATCTATAAATTCGGAGTGGTTGAAGGAATCAATGAATTTTCCGCTTGTCTGGCTTTTATCTTCGTCAAAAAAATAAATAGGAATGTGTTTAATATCGAAATTTAGTGCATATCCGACCATAATCAGCAAAAAAGATGGCATAAGAAGTAAAACAATAAGCGTGCGGACATCCCTGCGAATCTGCTTGAATTCTTTCTTAATGACCGGTAAGATGTTCAGCCTATATTTCATTTTCTTCCATAAGATGAATAAATACATCTTCGAGCGAAGGGATTATTTTTTCAACTCTTTCAACTTGAAACCCTTTTCCGCTTAAGAATTCAATAATGTTCTCCCTCATAGTATCACTCAGAGTACTAACATGAAAAGAAGTTCCGTATATCGAAGTCTCCTTAACCCAAGGCTCCTCAGTCAGAATTTCCATCGCTTCAAAAACTCTATCGCAATAAACTTCATAGATAGAATACTGTTTCAGGTTTTCTTTCAGGTCGGGAGGCGAACCAATTGCCTTTATTTTCCCATTAAAAATTAACCCTATCCTGTTGCAATATTCGGCTTCGTCGAGATAATGAGTCGTTACAAAAACTGTAATCCCCTCTTCTGCAAGATTATAAATAAGATTCCAGAATTTTCTTCTCGAAACAGGATCGACACCGGCAGTAGGTTCATCAAGAAAAATTATTTCGGGTTTATGGAGTATAGCACAACCTAAAGCAAGTCGTTGCTTCCATCCTACAGCCAAATCGCGTGTATTGTTTTTTTGACGATCCTCCAGATCGGCCATCCGGAGAATCCATTTTTTTTGAATTGCGAGCTGGTCATCCGTTAAATTATAAATTCCGCCGAAAAAATTTAAATTTTCATCAACTGTTAAATCATCGTACAAAGAAAATTTCTGAGACATGTATCCTATGTTGTTTTTAATTTGATAAGCATCTTTTGCAACATCATACCCCCCGACTATCGCTGAGCCGCTTGTTGGTTTTAACAATCCGCAAAGGATTTTTATTGTCGTTGATTTCCCGGCGCCGTTAGGACCCAGAAAACCAAAGATTTCTCCCTTTTTGACTTCAAAATTGATATTATCTACCGCCGTAAAATCGCCGAATGTTTTGGTCAGATTCTCAACACGGACGGAAAATGTATTCCCAAGATTTTGATTATTCATTAATATTTGATTTCACTTAATCCGATAGCGTCGAAATAAATACATCTTCTAATGACGGTATTATTTTCCGTTCACTGATAATTGTTATATTCTCAGCCGTAAGATTTTTATGAAGCTCGTTAGTTCCGGATAATTCATCATGAAATGATATATGCAGCCGATCACCGAATAAATTTATGGTTTGAATGTATTCCTTATCTTGCAATTTATAATATGCCTTGCGTGGATCAGTAATTATGATTTCAAAAATATTCCGCTTTAAATTTGTTCTTAAAAAATCAGGAGAATCACAAAGCAAAATTTCTCCTTTATCCATTAATGCAACACGCGAACCTCTTTCAGCCTCATCCAGATACGGAGTTGATAAAAATATTGTTATTCCCGTTTTCATCAATCTCGAAAGTATTTTCCAAAAATCCCGTCTTGAAACAGGATCAACACCTGTCGTCGGCTCGTCAAGTAATAATAGCTGCGGTTTGTGTATTAAAGTGCATGCCAGAGCAAGTTTTTGTTTCATCCCGCCCGATAGTTTGTATGCCAACCGATTACGGAAAGGAATTAATCTGACAAATTCTAATAATTCCTCTTTCCTGTCATCATAATTTTTCTCCCGATAAATCTCAGCATGGAAATCGATATTTTCCTCAACAGTCAAATCGGGATATAAACTGAATCTCTGCGATAAATAACCAATCAGCGGCTTGATATCATTCCGATGCGTTGTGGTACTACGCCCAAATACAAAAATTTCACCTGAAGTAAAAGGTACGATACTGCAAATTGTTTTTACTAATGTAGATTTTCCTGCCCCGTCAGGTCCGACGATACAAAATAATTCCCCTTTTTTAACGGATAAATTAATATTTTTTAATACAACATGTTCACCAAATTGTTTTTGTAGGGAAATAATTTCAACGACGTTGTTATTCATTCGAGGTTTTTAATTTTATTTTCACATCGGCAGGTAAACCCGCTTTTAAAGTATGTTGCGGATTTGAAACTCTTACTTTTACTCCGAATACAAGTTTAACTCTTTCTTCTTTAGTTTGAATATTTTTCGGAGTAAATTCTGCTTCCGGAGATATATGAATTATTTTCCCTGAAAATTCTTTCCCCGGATATGTATCTATTGTAACATTAGCTTCATCTCCTAAATGGATTTTTCCAAGTTGTGTTGAGGGTAAATAAACCCAAATATGCATTTCATCCAAATTGGAAATCCGGAACAAAGGTGAACCGGTATTTACCAATTCTGCTTTCTCTATCAATCGCTTTGTAACATATCCGCTTACCAGAGATGTGATTGCACAATCAGACATTTTTTTTTGGATTGATTCTTCCTGGGCAATTGCCTGAGCGAGACGTGCTTTTGCAGCATCGATTTCTTCCGTTCTCGAGCCTGTGCGAATTTTTTCAAACAGCTGCTTTGCGGAATTATATTGTGCCTGTGCCACTAAAAAACGTGTGGAAGCGTCGTCTTTTTCTTTTTCGCTCACACCGCCGGTATTAAATAAATTCTTAATTCTGTTAAAATCCGTTTCGGCATTTTTAAATGTTGCTTCTGCCTGCTTGAAATTTTCCTCTGCCTGTTGAACATCTTCCTTGCGCGCTCCATGTAAGAGAAGCAGATACTGCGCTTCAGCAACTTTTACATTGGCAGCTGCCTGCTTTAGTTGAATCCTATAATCTGATTCATCTATTAAGCACAGTGTATCGTTAACTGAAATTTTAGTCCCCTCATCCGCAAAAATTTTTATTACTTCACCAATGACTTTTGAACTTATTGTAGATTCAACCGATTCGAGTGTCCCTGAAAGTACGAGTTGATTGCCATGCTCTGACGAACACCCGAATAAAAGCATTGTATTAAAAAAAAGAATAAATAGGTTTTTCATAGAGTTATATTCAAAACGTGTGTAAACTATAAATTGTAAAAAAAGCGGCGTATCG
>CAYTID010000117.1:0-5451 GCA_964437735.1 uncultured Ignavibacteriaceae bacterium
TACCGCAGATAAACCTGACCGACGCGATACCATAGCCGTACTCTTTAATGCCTTCTATAGCAGCTTTTTTAATTGCAGAATGGTTGGACATGCCTAGATAATTATTGGATGCAAGCATCACAACATTTTTGCCTTTTACTTTTACAACACCTGCTTGTGGACCTTGTAATGGTGTTTCGTATTTGAATGTTTTTGACTTTTCGAGTCTCCTTAATTCGTCTGTAATAATATTTAATGTGTTCATGATAGTTCTCCAAATTCCATTTTTCAATTACTTTGGTTGCGTGATTTATGTTTCCGTTGTCAAGGTCTTAATATTACCTTAAGTGCATCTCCTTTGATTATTGCTTCTATCCCCTTATCCACTTTTTCGAGTGGGAGGTCGTGCGTAATAAAGCCCACTCTTAGGAACTTTTTCGCAAGACCTTTTTTCAGGATTTCAGTCATAACATCCCAGGTTTCCCACACTCTTCGACCGATAATACCTTTGATTGTTACTCCGGGGAAAATAATATGTTGAGCAAAATCAGTTACCATTTGTCCGCCTGGAATTCCGAGTAATGAAATGGTACCTCCCATACGTATAACTTTAAAAGCATCCTCGTAGGCTTTGTAGTTCCCCGACATTTCAATCACTGCATCAACACCGGCATTGTTTGTTTCTTCTAAAACTGTTTTGTAAAAATTTTCTTTTTCTCTGTCGATTGAGACATCAAAACAATGCTTTGCACCAAACAGACGGGCAAGGCGAAAACGTGATTTTTCAAGCTTCTCCCTTGTAAATTCACCATGAGATGCGTCAGTTACATAAATATTTTTTGCACCTAAATACTTTGCAACAGCAGTAGCCATCAAGCCTTGCACTCCACAGCCCAACACTGCAACTGATTTTCCCTTCACATCAACTGACTGGACTGTGTGAGTTGCATTCCCGATAGCATCCATAAAAGCAATAACTTCAGGGGGTATTTCCGATTTGTAAAATAAACGAATATTTTCAGCAGGCAATGTAATGAATTCAGCATAAGAACCATCGCCATGCAGTCCTCGGATGATTGTGTTGCGACACACATGGAAATCCCCCGCTAAGCATTGTACACAGGTTCCGCATGTTACATGCATTTCCGCAGAACAATAAAAATATTTGTCAAGAAATTCAATCAATTTCGGATCACGCGCTATTTGGATTGGAGTTCTTTTGTCAACAAATTTTTTAACAGGTCCTTTTCCTTTCGCTTGTTCAATCAATAGCTTTACAATCTGTTTTTTAGCTTTCGGTCCCGCTTCGACTATTTTTCCGCTAAATTCATGTCCGACAATCACATCCGGAGTTTCCAATATCATCATCGAATTTTTTAAAGAATCTTTTGCACTATAAATTCCAATATCAGTTCCGCAGATTGCGGTTGCAATTACTTTTATTTTAACTTCGTTCGGATATTTTATTACAGGTATTTTTTTTTGTACTATTTTAAATCCCTTGTGCCATTCCTTCCCGGGGTAGGGTTTATCTTTAATTACTGCTTTCATCAAACTCATAAATTTTCCTTTTCAATTCGTATATTTAAGAAATTATGATTAATCATTCATCGCTAATAATAATATAATTTTTCCTAATATCCATCAGGACTTCTTTGTCGATTTTGTTATCGTTGCGAACCCGTTCGTCGTAATTTTCCCAATACATAAAATTCTTTAAGCATTGTTTAGTATCATCATCGAATTTTCCGTTAACTTCTCCGGTGTAAAATCCCCTTTTTTTCATAATGCTCTGTAATTCTTTGCATATCTGAAAATCGATGTTGATAAGATTTTTCGGATCCGTCTTAAAGAAATATAATTTATGTAATTCGAATAGTCGTTGCAATTCTTTCAGAGGAGTCGGATGGTCGTAAACGCTTATGTCAATAAAATTATCAAGACCGCCATAACCCGCTCCTTCCCTTACTACCAAAAGTGCAGCAGATTGTTCACCTCTTTTATCGCCTCCCGCCTTACCTCCGGCTATCAAAGCTGCAAGTAATTTGTCGGCAAGAGATCCTACAGTAGTTTCGAACGTATGCGCCATTTCATCTATTGTTTCCTGACCGACAAGAATATTTCCCTGTACACAATAATTATCTCCTACTCTGCCGCCTGCCCAATCAAAACATTTTTTTCCAGTCCAAGTTGCAGAATTTCCGTTCGCGTCAACAATTCCAACTTGTCTTTCATCCCGAAGTGAATCGTTTGCGATTAAAATTTTCAAAGCTTCTTCAGCGGTTGCGCCGTTTTTCATTAGCGCCAATCCTTTAGGACCATAGCTTGTATTTGCTAACGATTGTGTTGCGATTGCACCAACGCCTGCTTCAGCCCACGGAACGATTGGTCGTACATTCGGAAATTTCGACTGAACCGCCACACCAATATCGCCGGTTTCGGGATCGTAGCCAACTATGGAAAAAGTGTTAACATCAATATTTTTAATTTTTGACGATAAATTAATAAACGTCAGGAACAGAATTACTAGAAATAAATAAAGAATATTTGTTTTCATACAAACCCTCATTTAATTTTTATCAAGCGCGCAGCAAAAGATCCGTCCATATTGTGCTTGTGTGGAAATGTTTCAACTGCACCGGAGGAATTGACTAGAGATTGGTTAACAAACTTGGCGGCATTGTCCAATTCAAAGCCTTCATGATTTCTTAAAAATTCTTTTATTATTAGCATATTCTCTTCAGGTTCCATTGTACATGTACTGTAAACTATTACTCCTCCGGTTCGAATATTCTTTCCGGCATTTTCAAGTATCAACATCTGATGATTAATCAATTTTTTCAGATCCGTTAATTCTCTCTTCCACTTTATGTCCGGCTTTTTACGAAGCACTCCCAGTCCTGTACAAGGAACATCAACCAAAATTTTATCCGCTCCCTCAGTAGAAAATTCAGTAGCATCCGCACTGATACATTCAACATTGTTTATGGATAATCTGCTGCAGTTGTTTTTTATCAATTCTAGCTTGTGTTCATACTTATCTACCGCGATTATAGAACCTGAGTTTTTCATCAATTCACCGATATGAGTAGTTTTACCACCGGGGGCTGCACACATGTCGATTATTTTTTCACCCTGACGAGGATCTAAAAGTATTACCGGAAAGGCGGCGCTTTCATCCTGTACAGTAAAATATCCTTCGGTGAAAAGCTCAAGGTTTGAAATTTCGGAAAGTTGACGGACTTTTAAATAATATCCCAGATACTCCGAAGGCTTGAACGGAATATCCAATTTTTCTATTTCAGAAATAAACTTAACGGGTTCGATTAACAACTTATTAATGCGAATTGTTACATCGGGAATATGATTATTGGCTTCGAGAAGTTTTTCTGTTTCCTCAGGACCAAATCTTTCGGTCCATCTTTTTACAAGCCACAAAGGATGTGAATAAACAATACTTAAATGATTATTAATATCCCGTTCGCTTTCAGGATACTTTATATTATTTTTATTGCGAAGGATGTTGCGCAAGACAGCGTTAACTAGATTTCCCGCTTTTTCACCCTTTATTTTTTTTATAAATCCAACTGCCTCATTTACCGCAGCGTGTTCGGGAATTCTATCTAAAAACAGAATTTGATACAGAGCAACTCTAAGTGTATTTTTTAAATCAATCTCTACTTTAGAATAATTTCCATGATAAAAGCTATCCAATAACCAATCAAGCCTAAGTTTCCATCTGATTACACCATTAACAAGTTCTACCAATAAACCTTTATCAGGTTCTGACAAATATTTTGATTTTATTTCGTTATCAAGAAGTTTATCAAGATATGCATCAGTCCGATCAACTCTGTTTAAAATTTTTACAGATAAACCCCGTGCACCTTCGTAAATATCAAGTTTTTCTCCAAAATCTTTTACCATTTAATTAAAACTTATAATATTTTTTCTTTTTGTCTTTCGGTTTCAGTTTCAGTAAAAATATTTTTGAATAATTTTTCATACGCGGCTGTTATTTGAATATTTCTTCGAGCCATAACCAGTCTTGAAGTTTCAAGCGCCATTTCAACAGAATGTGTTTTCAGTGGTCCTGCCGGAGTACCTCTGACAAACGAGGGAATATATCTTGGCGGTAATCCTGTTCCGTATAAATTACAACAAGCTCCTATATTCGTACCGGTATCAAACATCATATTAATGCCGGTTTTTGAGTGATCGCCAAAAAGCATTCCAAAGTGCTGGGTGCCGGTGTCGAAAATTTTTCCGTTCAGATTAACTTTCACATTCGAGTAATTATTTTTTAAATCGCTGTTGTTTGTATCAGCGCCGAAATTTGCCCAGCTTCCTATATATGAATGACCTAAATAACCATCATGCTGCTTATTTGAATATGATTGAATTATACAACTGTCGATCTCTCCTCCCACTTTACACACTTCGCCGATTGTTGTATTCGGATAAATTTTTGCGCCAACTTTGACAATTGAGTAATCACCAATGAATGCCGGTCCAAAAATCACAGCATTCGACATAATCGTTACATTTTTTCCGATAATTATAGGACCATTTTCAGCATTTAATACTACTCCGGGCTGAATAATGCTTTTATTTCCGATAAGAATATTCTTTTTGTTAAGTAAAATAACTCCTTTATTAATTTTACCTAATATTTTTTTATTTTTATTTTTTGAAAGCAATTTGAAATCTCTGACTATTTCTTCGCCGTTATATTTTATCAAATCCCAGGTATAGTTTATAGTTTTCGCATGAATATCTTCAACCGGGATATTTTCAAAATCGGAACTACTTATTTTCCCGTCGGTTATATTAGAAAAGTTTTTCATTAAGGTATTATAATCGAGTACCGCGGCAATTATCACTCCATCTTGCATGAAAACCTTTTCAGTATTTTTAACTCTTTTGAAAAAATTCAACAATTTTTCATCTATAATAATTCGTCCATTAATAAGCAGCGAGTAATCCTTCGCAATAGTATTTACCATCTTAAGGGGAAATTCTTCAGTTATATATTCAGCCAAACTTTTGCGACAAATAAAACCGATATCATTTATTTTAAGATTGCGTTCTATTTTTTCGAACAGTCTGAAACATCCGCACTTTAATTCAAAAATTGTCCGGAAATGAACCAGGGGATAGAAATTCTGATAATTATCGTCTTCAAATATATATATCTTCATAAATAATTTTATTTACAATAAAATGAAATCCGCATTATAAGGCAAGAATAAAAAAAAACGGAATGTAAATTGATACATTCCGTTTTATAATATTCACACAAAAGCCTTTATTTATGCAGTTTTTTCAGCCTCAGGATTTAACTTGCTGTACTTTTTATTAAATTTTTCAACCATTCCGGCAGAGTCAAGTAATTTCTGTTTACCGGTAAAAAACGGGTGACATGCTGAACAGATTTCTAATTTTATGTTCCCTATAGTAGACCTTGTTTCG
>CAYTID010000118.1:0-5429 GCA_964437735.1 uncultured Ignavibacteriaceae bacterium
TAAACATTATATTGTCGCCAATCATAAAAAAGGGGCTGGCTTTTGAGACAGCCCCTTTTTTTATGGATTTGTAGGTCTGACATCTATCTCACTGACCATTACATTTCTTGGCATCATTAAGCTATGAATTACTAAATCAGCAATGTCATCCGGTTTTGGAATTTTTGTGGGATCTTTTGCAGTTTGAGAAAACGAGGTGAGAACTGAACCGGGGCAAATTGTAATGACCCGAATATTATTTTCACGGACCTCCAGCATAAGACTTCTGGAAAAACCTATAACAGCCCATTTTGTCGCACAGTACCCTGCTCCACGAATAAATGCGTTCCGACCGGCAAGGGACGATATATTTATAATATCGCCTGAATGTTGAGCGAACATCTGAGGTAAAACCGCTTTGGTAGTCAAAAATAATCCCCTCATGTTAACCGCAAACATCTCATCAAAATTTTCTGTTTTCATATCGGCAACTTTTGAAAAATAACCTACTCCTGCATTATTGACTAAAATATCGACGGTCCCAAACTTATTGATCGTTTGATCTACAATACTGATGACATCTTGTTCGTTTGATAAATCAGCAACTATTGGAAGACATTGCCCAGAGGTTTTTATTATATTTTCCGCAACAGATTCGAGCTCAGATTTTGATCTTGAAGTGATCACTATTTTGACACCGTGTTTCGCTAATTCCAATGCAATTGAGCGACCGATTCCTCGTCCCGCACCTGTGACTATGGCTGTCTTTCCAGCTAATTCTATCATTATACATCTCCATGAATCGGACGTATTGTTAATTCTTCTACACAAGATTCATGATTCAACTTATATAGCGCCAATATTGTTTCAGCAATACTTTTCGGACTGGACATCTGATGCTTGTATTTAGCTAATTTTTTATTTGACCATATTTTAGTAGCTGTGGCGCCAGGATATACACTAACGATTTTGATGTTGAATTTCCTCACCTCTTCCCTCATTACTTCACACATTGCCACTAATCCTGCCTTCGATGCGCTATAAGCTGCTGAATTCGAGAATACTTTATTAACTGCAACAGATGCGATATTAATAATTAAACCGTTCTTCATTTTCATCATATCAGGAAGAACTTGTTTTGTGCAATAAAATGCCCCGAATAAATTTGTTTGAATAATTGAATTAAAAACTTCTGCCGATGTTTCTGCAAAACTTTTGAATGACGTTATTCCGGCATTGTTTATAAGTATATCTATCTTACCAAAGTGTTTGACAATTTTTTTGTGAGTCTTGATTACCTGCCGCTGATTTTTGATGTCACAACGATAAATTTCCGACTCACCCCCGTCATTTGTGATAATATTTTTAATATTTTTTAATTCGTTTTTTGTCCGGGATGATAAAGCAACTCTACAACCGATGTATGAAAATTGTTTTGCTAATTCTGCTCCGATTCCTCTTCCGGCTCCGGTTACCCACACTACAGGCTGTTTTAATATTCTTCCCATATTATAAAAGTGACGTCGATATCAATTTTAAAAATTCATTTCTTGTTTTTTCATCATCTCTGAAAGACCCTAACATTGCGCTTGTAGTTGCAATCGAATTTTGCTTCTCAACACCCCTCATCATCATACAAAGATGCCGTGCTTCGATTACGACTCCGACACCATCCGGTTCCAATGTTTCATACAAAGTATCGGCTATTTGCTGGGTCATTCTTTCCTGAACCTGCAACCTGCGTGCAAATACGTCGACCACCCTTGGAATCTTACTTAAACCCAATATTTTTCCGTTGGGAATATACGCAACATGAGCTTTACCATAAAAAGGAAGCAGATGATGTTCACATAGACTAAAAAAATCAATTTCCTTAACCACAACCATTTCATTGTATTTTTCTTTAAAGACGGCTCCATTCAAAATATCCTTAACATTCTTGCTGTAACCGGATGTTAAAAATTCCCAGGCATTTGCCACCCGCCCGGGTGTTTCAACCAAACCTTCACGCAGAGGATTTTCTCCGATTAAGTCAAGTAATTCTAATATATTTTTTCGGATTGAATCGAGTTGAGAATTTTTATTCATTTTCTTCTCCTCGGTATTCAGTACTGTTTTTTTGAGTTTCTGAAACTTTAATTGAATAAAGTTTACCGTATTTAATTTTTGGTTCGAGAATTTTCCAGGCTGCAATCGCAAAATTTTCCGTTGTCGGAATTGTGCCTTTTAAAAAATCAACGTCTATGTTTAAATTTTTATGGTCGACTTTCTCAATAATTTCTCTTTTAATTATATCTGAAAGCTTTTTTAAGTCAATAATCATACCCGTTTCAGGATCGGGAATTCCTTTCACGGTTACAGTAATTTCATAATTATGACCGTGTCCGTGTGTATAAGAACATTTCCCGAATATTTCCTCGTTTTTTTCATCCGTAAATATTTCATTGAATAACCTATGTGAAGCACAGAAATATTCTGTGCGAGATATGTAGATCATATTATATTCCTTAGACGTATTATAAAAATTTTAGCACTTCTTCTGTGTGACCTTTTACACGAACCTTACGAAATATTTTGCTGATGATACCTTTTTCATCTACTATAAATGTAGTTCGTTCAACCCCGAAAAAAACTTTTGCAAATAAAAGTTTCTTTTTCCAAACTCCATAATCATTTATTACTTTTTTATTAGTGTCACTAAGCAACGGAAACTGAAGAGTTAATTTTTCTGAAAATATTTTGTGCGATTTTACAGCGTCCGGGCTGATTCCTAAAATAGCCGCCCCCTTTTGTTGTATTTTAGAGTAATTATCTCTGAAAGAGCAGGCTTCTTTCGTGCACCCTGGGGTCATATCTTTTGGATAAAAAAATATTATTAGTTTTTTACCTTTATAATTCTGTAATGATATTTCATTTCCATTTTCCGACGGTAATAAAAAATCCGGTGCTTTATCACCTACGCTCAATTTTGTAATCGACTCTTTATCCATAACTTATTCCATTTCCTGGAATTAAATTAAAGAAATTATATTTTTAATTTCATCATAAGGCGGTTCAACACCCGGCTCTTCTGTTATCCATATATATCTGATAATATGATTAACATCTATAACAAAAACGGCTCTTTTCGCAACTGAGTATCCCTTTAATCCGGCAAAATCTGTATATAATCCACCATATAATTCTGATACAGATCGTGTATAATCACTTAAAATCGGAAAATTCAATTTATTAAATTCACTAAAGCTTTTATTTGAAAACGGGGAATCGACACTGATTCCTAAAACCTGAGCATTGATTTCATTCAAGTTGTTCATTGAATCCCTGAAAGCACACATCTCCTTTGTACAGGCTCCGGTAAATGCTCCCGGAAAAAAAGCAAGTAAAATTATTTTTCCATTATAATCTGTTAGGGATATTTCCTTTCTTTCGGTATCGTGTAGTTTAAAACTCGGGGCTATATCTCCAATTTTTAATGTCATATCATTTCCTTTTTATTTTTAGTAATATATTTATTTAAAATTAAATCCAAATTTTTTAAATTATAACTAAAATTCCATACGTAATGTTCCCGTAAAATCATGGGATTCGTTATTAATCGGTTTTTTTACCGTTTTCATAACTAAATATTGATAATTCAGATCGATATAAAATTGATTAATAAATTCATAAGATAAATGGAATTGACTTATATATTTTTTTTGGAAATTACCCCCTAAAAAATCTTTAAATATTGAATCTGAAGGACGATGAGGGACTAAAAAATCACCCCCGACATTCTTTATCAGATTTCCATTGGTATCATATATATTTTCCCCGGAACGTTGCAATTCCAGGCTTATTGCTGTCGTTATCCGCGAGGTTATGAATTTATCAATCCTGAAATACCAACTATCTGCATTTGGACCTATTTGAGTTCCTAAAAGAATTCCGTTGCTTCCATAATCGTTATCAAGCGACCTATCGTGAGAATATGTAAACGGTTCAACACGTGTATACTCAACCATCACACTTATGTTTGGAATATTCAGAGGATCGACTCCCATAACTCCAATCTGATACGCATATTTATTTTCCCATCTATTTGTTCCCCACTTTGTAAAATGGATGTCATCAAAAAATAATGTTCCTTGAATTTCGTAACCCCTGAAAGGTCTGAACTGAAAATCGATACTTAAAAAGCCATTATCTCGTTCTTGTCTCGAACGTTGAACAGATTCAAAAAAAGTAAAAGGATTCAAATAGCCAAGGTCAGCTGAACGATTGCTGTATATTGTAATCTCCTGAAGAGCTAAATCTAAAACATTACTGAATGAATATTCCAAGCGATGAGCAGCAAAATATTTATCCGGCACTATCGGCTCAAAACCTAATCCGATATCAATTTTACGGAAATACTGCTTGCCCAAAATCCAGGCATGCATAAATGTGTATTTTATATTTTTATATACCCCGTCGAAACGTATCGCATCAAATACTCTTGGAAAATCTGAAATTATCAATTTAGTACCATAACTGTTTCCCCAAAGTAATCTCTCCCTTCCAATTTGAAGCGAAATAATGCCTGCATCATATCGAGCATACCCTTCAACAAAGTCAAAATTCTTTGCATCTATCGTGTTAAGTGCGAAACTTTGTGAAATTCTTTTGTCTCTTGTCAGGACATTGCGGCTACCCCAAAATTGAGCGTTTGTTAAGTGGAGATAATAGCCAAAATTTCCTGAAATTGATCCGCGAAGCTTTCCTCCCCATTCAATATATTCAGCCGATGAATTAAATGTTTCGTCATTTGCTCCACGGTACCCTGCTGACAATAAGCCATCAACAAAAAAAGTTAATACACTATCATGATAAGAGTAAATATATTTTTGTTTTTCGGAGAAAGAAATTTCACTTACTTCCACGTTGAGAATCTCCGTTTCCGAATTAAACAAGTTGTAAGAGTCGAAAAGAGATTTTTTTATATCAAAAGAAAACTCAATTTTTAAATCTTTGAGAATACAAATTTCGGTTTCTGTAAGTCTATCCTGTTCCTTGTCAATCTCTAAAATATATTTAGTAATTTCTTTCCTCGATAAGGGAATAATCGCATCATGATACTTATCTATGATTTTTTTGATTTCCATCCTTTTAAAAAATGAGTAGATTGGATGAGATGCGTGAACATTTTCAGCTTGTGAATACGATATATTAAAGCTTGCCAGAAGGATAATTAATGAAATTATTAATAATATAGGTTTCATTTTTAAAAATATAATCCTAAACCGATAAATTTAGGTGATAATTGTATTGCCGGAGCAGGTATTTTAATATAGTTCAAACCTTCGCTCAGGGTTTTCAGGAACCAGGTATTTTGTGGAATTACTTCCTTAAAATCAAAATCTAAACTAAGTATGAAAATTCCATACTGGTCTTTCGGTGAATGAATATTTCGGGCACTATATCCTAAA
>CAYTID010000119.1:0-5368 GCA_964437735.1 uncultured Ignavibacteriaceae bacterium
ATACGGTGAAATATACGAGGTAATTGCTGATATGAGAGAAGACTCGCCAACTTATTTGAGATGGGATGCCTTTGAACTTAGTAAAAAAAATAAAAAACAAATTTTAGTTCCACCAAATTTTGTAAATGGTTATTATGTTTTAAGTGATTATGCCGTTTTTCATTATAAATTAGCGTACGACGGAATATATTATGATGTCGCGCAACAGTTGGTTGTTAAGTGGAATGACGATAGATTAAAAATAGATTGGCCTTGTAAAAATCCGATCCTTCAAGAGAGAGATAAATAGTAAAAATATGAATACTACAAATCCCAAATTAGCAATTAATGGTGGAACACCAATCAGAAAAGATAAAATCCCTATTCATAAACCGGTTATTGAAGAAGATGATATTCTAATTGTTCAGGATGCCATAAAATCGACATTTGTTAGCGGCGATGGTCCTTATTGTCGACAGTTTGAGGAAGAATTAGCTGGTTATTTAGGGATGAAGCATGTCTTCTACCTCACAAGTTGTACTGCAGCTCTTGATCTTGCATTTATGATAAAGGGATTTAAACCAGGGAGTGAAGTGATAGTTCCAAATTTCACTTATACTTCTACAGCTTTAGGTCCAATTTTAAATAATCTTAAGGTCGTACTTGTTGATGTTTATGATTTTAACGGTAATATTGATATAACTAAAATTGAGGAAAAAATAACCGACAGCACAGTTGCTATTATGCCGGTCGATTATGCGGGTAATCCAGCTGAAATGGATGAGATAAACTCAATTGCTAATAAACATAATTTATACGTTGTACATGACACTGCCCAATCCATAGGATCGCTTTACAAAGGAAGAAAAACCGGGACACTTGCGGATGTCAGTACTTTTAGCTTTCACGGTACGAAGAACATGACTACCGGTGAGGGTGGTGCGCTCGTTACAAATGATGATGTGGTTGCTGAGAAAGTAAAAATTGCCCGGGAAAAAGGAACTGATAAATGGAGTTTTATTACAGACCCATCAAAAAGGGGGTTCTATGAATATATCTCAATAGGGAACAGCTATGTTCAATCTAACATTTTGGGTGCACTGGGTGTTACTCAATTAAAAAAAATAGAGCGTTTAAATGATAGAAGGAAAAAAATTGCCGAATATTATATAAACGAATTTTCTACAATCGAAAACGTCAAGCTTCCCACAATTACTGAAGGAGCGGAATCCAATTGGCACTTGTTCTATCTGCTTGTGCCTCCACAATATAAAGATTGGATAATTGAAGCTATTAACGCAGAAGGAATTTCTTCTAATGTCCATTATAATCCATTGCATATGAACACATACTATAAAAATTTAGGTACAAATAGTGAATTACCAAATTCGGTAAAGTTTTTTAATTCTTACATCCGGATACCTATTTATTATTTTTTAACTGACACTGAAATTGAAGATATTGTAAAGACTATTAAAAAGGTGTTATCATAATTTGAAGGCAAAAAAGAAACCCATTTTGATATTTGGTGCTGGTTTAAATCAAATTACATTGATTTTGGTTGCAAGGAATATGGGGCTTGACACTATAGTTATTGACCCTGCTATTGATGCTCCAGGCAAAATTTACGCAGATCATTATTATCAAGTAGGTTCTGATGACTATAAGAAAACTAAAGAAATAGCTTTATCACATAATGTAAACGGAATAATTACAAGCCAAATGCAGAATCCATTAAGATTGATGGCACGGTTAGCAGATGATATTGGTTTGGCTTTTATGAAACCGGATGTTATTGAAAAGTCGCTCAATAAATTTTTAATGAAAAATTCATTTATCGAAAATGAAATTCCTTGTGCAAAGGGTATTCAATTTAAAGATAAAACCCAACTTAATGAAATGGTGTTGGATCACTTTTCTTATCCACTAATTCTAAAACCCACAGATTCGCATTCCAGCAGAGGAGTTTATAAAGTGGACTGTTATGAGGATATTGTTAATTATTTAGATGAAACCATCAATTTTTCGTCCGACGGATCATTTATAATAGAAGAATTTATTGATGGAAAAGAATACAGTATAGAAGCGATAACATATAAAGGAAATACTACGATTGTTCAATATACAGAAAAGTTTATTACTCCATACCCAAATACTGTTGAAATTGGGCATTTTCAACCTGCTAATTTATCTGACGCCGAAAAGAAACAAATCGATTATGTTGTTAAAAAGGCTGTAGGAGGATTGGGTATTGATAATTCCGCTTCGCATACGGAATTAAAAATGACTGATAATAGGCCTGTATTGATAGAGATAGGTGCGAGATTGGGAGGGGATTTTATTTCATCATACCTTACAGAAGCTTCAACGGGTATTAGCATGGATAGAGCTGCTATTCAAGTCGCTCTTGGTGTAAAACCAGATTTAATTCGTAAATCAGAATCATTTTCGTGCATAAAATATATAGAACTTGAACCAGGCAAAAAAGTTGTCGGAATTTATGATTACATAGATATTCTTGAATCTCCAAATGTGGTTTTTGCACATATATTTTTATCAATAGGGGATACTGTACCCAAAATTACAACTAGTTCTTCAAGGCCAGGTTGTATTATTGTAAAAAACGAAAATAAAGTTGAATTAATTAATGATGTTGAATACTTTGAAAATAAATTAAAACAAAAAATAATTTTAGAGTAACAAATGATATCCAGTGAAAAAGTAATAATAAGACCTCTAAATCAATCCGATTTAGAAAGGATAGTCGCTCTTCATAATAATGTGGAAATAAAAAAACTTACAATGATGCATCCATTCCCCGTTTCACTTGAAATGGACAAAAACTGGTTTGATAGGGTAATATTAGATACAAGTAATAAAGAAATTTATTTTGCTATTGAAGAAAAAGTAACAAATACATTTTCCGGATTTTCATTTTTGACACGCATAAACTGGATCAACCGTAATTGTTATTTCGGAATTGTACTTGACCCGGAATATCAAAATAAAGGGATTGGAAAGGAAACAACTAAGTTGTTGATAAATTATGGTTTCAATCATCTCAATCTTAATAAAATATTGTTAGAAGTGATTGTAAACAATAAACCGGCGATAGAATTATATCGAAAAATCGGTTTTGTAGAAGAGGGCTTGCTAAAGCAACAATATTTTTCTGATAATAATTATCAAGACGTTTTATTAATGTCAATCTTCAAGAATGTTTTTTAAATATTGAAATTCTTTATAAACTTTTTTTCAAAGCTCGGCGTAGATACTTTCTCAAAAGCAATAAGTGTTGTTACATTGCCCATAATAACTCGCGGATTAGGACCTGAAGGTTACGGCGAGTTTATTTTTATTACTATTGTTAGCGCATACTTCGGGATATTTATTGATTTTGGATATTTTCTTTACGCCACTAATCAAATGTCGAAGTTCCCGGAACAATCGGTGTCTATTGTAAACAAAGTTCTTTCTATTCGTTTTATTACAGCATTATTTTCATATTTTCTCGTTTTGTTAAGCTTTATATTTTTTAATATCAGTGTTTATGCATTTATTGTGTGTTACTCAATTATTTACTTCTTTCAGATATTTAAAATCGATTTTTATTATATAAGTAATAATAAACTATATTATAACTCGTTTACAGAGTTAGCAGGGCAAATTATATTTTTAACCGGTATATTAACTGTTTTTACATTCTATTCAAATATTTGGATATTAATTATTCTGACATTAATCCAATTATTAACAGTTTCGATTTTATCTATCTATCCTTTTCTCAAAAAATCAAAAATAAAACTAGATTTTAATTATTTTGAAGCGTTTGAGATATTTAAGAAATCATACAAATTGGGGATTGCCCAAAAATTCGAATTTATTACAGGTTCATCAGTAATTTTACTAATTGGTTTTTTATTATCCAATGAATCGGTCGGATTGTTTGCCTCAGCATATAAAGTTTACTCAATACTTATATTAATTATTACAGGCGTTAGCTATACAATAATATCAGATGTTTTTAGAAGCATTAATGAAAAAGAGGAAATAAACACATCGAGGGTGAACAAACTTTTCTATATTTATTTTCTTTCCGGTTTAATTCTGGGATCGGTTACGATTTTGTTTTCGGAACAAATTATTTTTCTACTTTTTGGAAATGATTATCTTTCCTCAATCTTGATTTTACGAAGCTTTGGGATTACAATTTTGTTTTGGCCAATTATTATGTTTATCGGGTTAATTTTTATTTCTTATAATGAGCAGGCTAAATACTTGTTCGCGACATTGACCAATGCAGTCCTATCAATTACATGTGCTTATGTTTTTATTGGTATTTATGGTTTCACCGGAACACAATTCATTTTCCCAATAATATCTTTATTATCTCTTATTGTTAACTTAATATTGTTGAAAAATACATTTAAGAAAAAGAATATATCTATCACAAATATTTTTTCCCCTTATCGGTTTTTTCGATCATTGACATTAATAAATATTAAAAAATAATGCCGACAACTTTTATATCGATATTACTGATAATATTTATACCGATCCTAATAAAGAATAAAAAAACATTTCCGTTTGTATTCATATTGCTGAATACAAATTTATTGGAATTAAGTTATGGAAGCACATCTTGGGTATTATTTAGTTTTGGAGGAGGAGCAACCGGTAATGTATTCTTGAGTTATTATGTGAGCATGATATTTATCTACTTGTCTATTGAATACATAAGGCATAACTCTAATTATATTATCGCATATAAATCACTTATAAGTGTAATTGTGCTTTTGTTGTTGATTGGAATTTTAAGCTCGATGCACTATGGTTTTCAGGTGCAAGTTTTTGCAAGAGTGTTTAGGAATTTTATCCGATATCCGGAGTATCTCTACCTCGCTATTTACTTATACAGATCCAGAGCAAACACGTTAAGATTTGTTAGAACAGTTTACTATTTCCTACTGATTGCTTTTGGTATTCAATTATTAGAGATAATCCAACAGGAAAGATTAATAATAAACTTATTGGCTCCTGCAAAAAATGAATGGGGATCATACTTCTATGAAAATATTTATATTAACATTCCGGGGTTTGGTGAATTACTTTATTCATGGTCAAGAATGCATGGATTTCTTCCTTTAGTGGTCCTGTTAGCTTTTTATTTTTATTTGTCCAAAACCAAAATCTCGAGCGTTAATAATTTATTATTTGTCCTTTTTGGTTTATTCTCTCTATTTTTAACATTTTCACGTGTTACTATGTTGTTAACATTGTTAACGATATTTTTAATCGTATTTTTAAAAATTACAACTGAGAAGGGATTAAGTGGAAAAGGGGTTGTAGTCCTTGTGATTGGTATATTTGTTTTTTTATTTTTTTCATA
>CAYTID010000120.1:0-5263 GCA_964437735.1 uncultured Ignavibacteriaceae bacterium
TGACGAAGTAATCGACAGCAAAAACTCAGTTGTATTTCAGGAAGCTGAAAATCGATTACATGTTCAAAAAGCAATTATGCACGAATTGTTGAGGGATTAATGAAAAAAGTTGCTGTAATTGCCATTGGCGGGAATTCGATTATCCGGGCAGGACAACGTGGTACAATCGAAGAACAATTTGATAATGTTTTAAAAACTTCAGAACAAATCGTAACTCTTTATAAGTCGGAATTTGATGTGATAATCACACATGGTAATGGTCCTCAGGTTGGAGCCATGCTTTTGAGATCGGAACTTGCGAGCAGTCAGGTTTATACCGAACCGTTGGATGTATGCGTGGCTGATACTCAGGGGTCTATGGGGTATATGATTCAGCACGGGATTCAAAATGTTTTAGCTTCGCATAACATAAAGACCGGTGTTGCCACAATTATCACGCAGGTAGTTGTCGATAAAAACGATCCCGGTTTTCAAAATCCGAATAAGCCAATCGGACCTTTTTATTCTGAGGAAGAAGCAAAAAATAAAATTGAAACACTCGGATGGAAGATGGTTGAAGATGCGGCGCGAGGATATAGGCGCGTAGTTCCTTCGCCAAAACCAATCCAAATAGTTGAAGAAGAATTCATTAAGTCGAGTATCGAAAAAGATTTTATCGTGATTGCAGTTGGCGGCGGCGGGATTCCTGTAATAAGAGAAAATTCAAATCTCAAAGGAGTTGAAGCTGTAATAGATAAAGACAGGGCGAGTGGTTTATTGGCGAGTCGCTTAAATGCAAATGTCTTTATTATTTCAACTGACGCTGAGTTTGTATGTTTAAACTACAAGAAACCAAATCAGGTAAATCTCACAAAAATTAGTTTGGCTGAAGTTAAAAAATATTATGACGAAGGGCATTTCCCGGCAGGGAATATGGGACCCAAAATTGAAGCTGCAATCAGTTTTCTTGAAAATGGTGGCCATGAGGTAATTATTACAACACCAGAAAAAATTGTTGACGCTGTTAATGGATTGACCGGGACACATATAACTAATTAAGAAAATAAGGTAAACTATGAATCCTAAACATATTATTGAATCCCAGCAATTTAATCTACCTTGGATAATGGAATTATTTGCTTCTGCCCAGCAGATGGAAAAAGTTGCTGCTCGCGGCGGTACTCAGGATTATCAGAATAAAATAATGGCTTCGCTTTTTTATGAGCCGTCGACTCGGACAAGATTTTCATTCGAAACAGCCATGCTGCGTTTAGGCGGTAAAATTCTATCAACTGAAAATGCGAAGGAATTTTCATCAGCAATAAGCGGTGAGAGTCTTGAGGATTCAATAAAAGTTTTATCGAATCTTGTCGACGTTATTGTCTTGCGTCATAATGAAATTGGCGGTGCAAATCGGGCAGCTGAAGTGGCTGATGTTCCCGTGATTAATGCGGGCGACGGTAAAGGGGGGCAGCATCCTACCCAGGCACTGACTGATCTATATACTATCCATAAAGAGATTAAAAGTATTGATGGACTGAATATCGCATTAGTGGGGGATCTTGCCCACGGAAGGACTGTCCGTTCCTTGGCGTACTTGTTAAGTAAATTCGAGAGAACCAAAATTTATTTTGTCGCTCCCGAAAAATTACAAATACATCAGGATATTCTGGATCATCTTGAAGAAAATGAAGTTTGGTATGGTAAAGCAAACGATCTCCGTAAAATTATTAATACTGTTGACGTAGTTTACCAAACGCGAATAGAGAAATCTCAATTGGAAGTTGATGAAAAAGAATATGAAAAAATTATGGAATCGTTTTACATTGATACATCAATGATGAATGGTTTAAAAGCTGATGCCATAGTTATGCATCCACTCCCCCGCTTGAAAGAGATATCCAAAGATGTTGATATCGATAAACGCGCAGCTTACTTCAGGCAATCTCAAAATGGTATTTTTATTCGAATGGCACTATTGGCAAACGTACTTGGAAGTTAAATATTTATCATCAATAAAGAGGTAAACATATGCGTTCTCATAAAAAAGAAGTTGAAAAGTGGGCTCTCATTCTGGGGGCATCGAGCGGGATAGGTGGCGCGACATCAGTAACTCTCGCTAAACACGGTTACAATATTTTCGGTGTACATCTGGACCGACAGGTAACTATGCCTGTTGTTAAAAATACTATCAGAGAAATCGAAAAAGCAGGAAAGGAATCTGTATTTTTTAACATAAACGCAGCGGATGCAATAAAACGACAAGAAACACTCGACGACATTACGGAACATCTCACAAATTCCGGCGGTGGAAGCGTCAAAGTTCTCGTCCATTCGTTAGCATTCGGGACTTTAAAACCATTCCTCTCAAAAAATCCTACAGAAGCAATTTCTCAAGCTCAAATGGAAATGACACTCGATGTAATGGCTAATAGTTTAGTGTATTGGACGCAAGGTTTGATTTCGAGAGGATTGTTAACACAAGGTGGAAGAATATTTGCACTGACAAGTGCGGGGTCTCAAACTGTGATACCAAGTTACGGAGCCGTATCAGCGGCAAAATCTGCTTTGGAATCTCATATACGTCAGCTTGCATTCGAGCTTGGACCTTTACAAATTACAGCAAATGCGATAAGGGCTGGTGTTACCGACACACCTGCGTTACACAAAATACCCGGAGCTAAAAATATGCTCGATCTTTCAAGATTGAAAAATCCCCGTGGAAGAACAACACAACCGTTGGATGTTTCAAACGCTATTGCTGCATTATGCAGCGATGATTGCGATTGGATATCAGGGAATGTTATCGGGGTTGATGGCGGGGAAAATATAGTAAGTTTTGTCAGTGAGAAAAATTTACATTTAATAAAATAAAAATAGGAGTTGTTATCACCAATGTTTGAGTTAAAATTCACAGAAGAACAGCAAATGCTTCGTCAGATGGTGCGTGAGTTCACTAATGAAGAAATAAAACCGATCGCCGCAAAAATTGATGAAGAAGAAAAAATTCCCGCAGAACTCATAAAAAAAATGGCAGATTTAGGATTACTGGGAGCTTCATTCCCGATTGAGTATGGCGGTGGCGGATTCGGTGAAGTAGGTTATTGTCTTGTTCAGGAAGAAATTTCGCGCGGTTGCTTGTCAACGGCAACTTTCAATGGCGCTCATCAGTCAATCGGTACCAACGCAATCTTTATCGGAGGTAGCGAGGAGATCAGACAAAAGTATGTAGTTCCCTGCGCAGAAGGGAAGATGATTGCTGCATTTGCCTTAACCGAATCTAAGGCAGGTTCGGATTCTTTCAATGTGAGAACAACAGCAAGGCTGGATGGCGATGAATGGATCATAAATGGCGAAAAACTTTGGATCACAAATGGTGGAATGGCAGATGTACTTTCACTCTTCGCTCGAACCGACAGAGGAGTAAGC
Organism: uncultured Ignavibacteriaceae bacterium; assembly: GCA_964437735.1. Classification (GTDB taxonomy): domain Bacteria; phylum Bacteroidota; class Ignavibacteria; order UBA10030; family BY39; genus CAYTID01. Next base: position 3,409 of record CAYTID010000120.1, read on the forward strand.
GCATTTGTGGTTGAAACAAAAACTCCGGGTTTCCATGCTCATCCCCATGAAAAGAAAATGGGTATAAGGGGAAGTATGACTAACGCCTTAACTTTTGATAATGTTAGAATTCCGAAAGAAAATTTGATCGGAACGGATGGAAGAGGATTTTTGATCGCAATGAAAACACTTGATGCCGGCAGATTAGGTTTAGGAGCTGCCTGTTTAGGCGCTGCGAAAGAATTACTTGAACTATCGACAAGATACAGTAAAGAGAGAATACAGTTTGACCAACCTATTGGAAACTTCCAGGCAATTCAATTCATGCTTGCTGAAATGGCGACACTTATTTATTCAATGGAATCGATGGTTTACAGGAGTGCGACCGATTATGATTTGAAAAAGCCTATCAGCAAACAATCTGCTATGGTTAAGTTGTTCTGTTCTGAAGCACTCGATAAAATTGTTGATTATGCTGTTCAGATCCACGGAGGAATGGGATTTTCACGAGAATTATCAATTGAGAGGTTTTACCGTGATTCGAGGATTAACAGAATTTTCGAAGGTACAACTGAAATCCAGAAAGGTATTATAGCCAGAGATATTTTAAAGAAGAATGGAGTTTGGGATATCAAATAAATATTATCAAAAATAAATAATCTTGGAGGTTTGCCATGGCAGCTGTAAAGAGAAAAGAAGATTCTTTTTCGAAAGACAAGTTTTCGCATTTAGAGAATTTAATTGAGAAGTTAAATTCTTTTTCAGCCGATAACTATTGGGATTTAGGAAAATTTTTAGTCGAAAAATTTATTCCGGCGGCTTTAAAAGAAGGAATATTCGGTGAACAGGCTTTAAAAAGTCTTGCCGAAATCCCCGGAGGTAAATTCCCATATTCAATGTTAAAACAATGTCAGCAATTTTATACTTACTATCCGGATGTTGAGAAGAAGCCGCTTCCTGAAATATTTTATTTCGACCTCGCAACACGCATTAACGATAGTTCAAAGAGGCGGGAATATGAAAAAATGGCTATCGATAAAAAATGGACAATATCCGATTTAAGAAAAAAAATTAGCGATGATGAGTTAGCACGGCGCCAGGACGAAAAGACGAAATATGGCTTCGACCTGAAGGAAAAGAATTTCTGGACTTTCGATGCAGCAGATCCGAGATTTGGTAAACCGAATTACAAAGGGAGAATTCCCGGTCAAGTGATTGCTAATTTATTATTTTATTATACGAATCAACAATCATATATTGTAGATCCTATGGCGGGAAGCGGGACTCTCGGTGATGTAATTGAAGCTCTCCCTTATTTTCAAGATAGAAGATTTAAACTCTACGATCTCAATCCGGTAGACGAAAGAATTTTAAGAAATAATATCTTACAAACAGGAATACCAGAACAAACAAATAGTACGGATTATGTATTTTTAGATCCTCCGGCTGAATTTTTTCCGCAAACGAATGATATCTCTTTTTCCATCCAGACAGCAAAAGCTGAAAGTATGCTGAAACTCAAGGGGATAATCAGAGAATCTGCAAGGATACTAAAACCGGGCGGACGTGTATCCATACTTATTGAACCAACCATCGCAGGTTTGGATGTAATTGATTTTCCCGGTGAAATTTCTGTTCTTTTTAAAGAATTTGGTTTTAAAATAATCGGAAAAATATATCTTTCAAAACGCGCTGATGCAGCGAAGAGTGCCAGAATCGGTTCGGAGAAATCATTTGTTTCCGATATTCGCGAAATATTGACTTTCGAGAAAATTTAAAAAATAGTCATTCTTGTTTTTCTATAAAAATTTAATTAAATTTACTGCATAATTATGGACAGGTAGCTCAGTTGGTAGAGCAACGGCCTGAAAAGCCG
>CAYTID010000121.1:0-5198 GCA_964437735.1 uncultured Ignavibacteriaceae bacterium
TTTATTTGAATTCCCAAAACAAAAGTTCGTTGGCTAAGCGACTTAACGGCGGCAATTTTGAAAGCCGGTTTGTCGGCGGCTCGGTTTCGTTATCAAAGAGGTTGAACCAATATAATTCTTTCAACATTACAAGTAGCTTTCATTATATCAAACATCCTGATAATAACATTCGTGGAGTTGCAGCTTCCGGAAAAAATATCGATCGAGTTTACACTTTTGGCGGCGCGTATCATTATGATTCCCGTGATCTAAAACAATTTCCGCAAAATGGATTTTATTTTGGAACTCTATTTCTGCACAAAGGATTTGGGATTCAAAATGTAGATTATAATATTTTTGCATTTGATTACCGGCATCATGAAAAACTTCTTGGCGAATTAACTACCCGGTGGCGCTTGGCATTTAGACATACTTTTGGCAGGTTGATTCCATTTTATGATTATTCATATTTGGGTTATGATGAATACGTGCGAGGCCATAGTAATGATTTGAGGGAAGGGCACAATATGGTTTTAACTTCATTCGAAGCTAGTTATCCTATTCTAAAAGAGTGGGATGTAAGCATAAAACTTCCGCTTATTCCTCAAAGCTTAACCTCCGCGAGAGTTGCTATTTTTATTAATGTATTTGCCGATGCCGGAAACGCTTTTAATAATAACAAACGCTTTTTGATCGGAGATTTTTATTCCGGCTACGGAGTGGGAATAACTTTTTTAGTTCTTCCATTTAATGCAGTTAGAGTTGAATACGCAATTGGCGATCACGGAAAAGGAGAGTTTCTGCTTGGAACAGGTTTCGCTTTCTGATATAGAATTATTTTATTCTAATCTTCTTCCCGAAAACAATACCTTAATTGTAGAAGGTGAAGAATGCCATCATATAAAAGATGTTATGCGCCATAAAACCGGTGATGAAATTTATATTTCCAACGGCCAAGGGAAAATCTTCAAAACGGAAATTCTGTCAATAAATAAATCAAGAATCACAACACATATTAGAGAAACATTCACCTTCCAAAACAAATTAGGTGATATTTATTTTTGTGTTCCTCGATTAAAAAGTACCGATCGTTTTGAATTTGCGTTGGAAAAATGTGTTGAACTAGGCATAACGAATTTTATTGTTTTTGAATCTGCAAGAAGCATAGCCAAAGGAGAAAAAATAGATCGATGGGAAAAGATACTACTTTCCGCGATGAAACAATCTTTGCGTTCATGGCAACCTAAGATTACATATGTAAATTCTCTTGAAAAAATTTTTCAGTTGGACGGCATTAAAATTTTATTTGATCAAAACGCTGAGGAAGATTTCAATTCATTTCTCAATTCCTCGCCTCACTCGGAGCAAGGCGAAGCGGGTCAATTCTCCATTCGCAATTTATATTTCATTTTTGGACCTGAAGGAGGATTAACCAAAGAGGAGTTAGCAGAGCAGGGTGCAGAACGAAGTGTGAAATTAAGTGATAACCGTTTGAGATCGGAAACAGCTATCGTAACTGCCGCGGCTTTAATAAGCCAAACTCATTAATTGATCTAGGTTTGAATTTAATAAAATTCCCTAAAAGTGCGAAAACAACTCAAAAATCGACAAATAGTATGTTAGATTGATGATTACAATATAATAAGGTGAGGAGATACCTATAAAGTAAAAATAAAAGCAATAAAGATTTCTCATCCTGCTGAAGCGGGAATTCGAAATGACAAACAAGAAAATTTATTAAATCATTTCAATAGATTTTTTAACCAGTCTTTCAAAATCTTTTTTTACAAGTTCAGCAGTTTCCATAACCTCGTTATGAGAAAGTTTTTGCGGAGATAATCCGGCCGCGTAATTTGTAATACAAGAAATTGACGCCACTTTTAATCCATTAATTGAACCGTAAATCGCTTCGTGAACAGTTGACATGCCAACAGCATCTCCGCCGTATTTGCGAACCATCTGAACTTCGGCGGGAGTTTCGTAACTAGGTCCTTTAGTAAGCCAGTAAACGCCTTCGCGAAGAACAATTTTTTCTTCAAGCGCCGCCAATCTAATAACATCATTCATTTCTTTTGAAGGAAAATTAATGAATGAATTTCTTTGATCTAAGGAGTTTAGGCCGAGCAATCCGCTCAATTCTTTCTTTATTGAAAACGCGTTGAATGAATTCGCGAGCATTAAATCACCGGGATGAAAATTCGGATTAACACCGCCGGCTGCGTTTGTTAGTATCAAATTTTTGCAATTCAATTTTACCGCAAGATGAACAGGCAATACGCATTGCGATAAAGTATAACCTTCGTAAAAATGAATTCTGCCTTGAACAATCAATAATTTTTTGTTCGCGTAGTTTGAAAAATGCAAATAACCTTGATGCCCTTGAACAGTTGATTTTGGATAATTTGGCAATTCTGTTGTTGGAATAGATTTCACAGTTTCTATCTTCTCTGCAAAATCACCTAACCCGCTGCCAAGCACAACACAGACTTCAGGTTCAAATGGAATTTGTGTTGCTAATGCTTCAAAGGTTTCTCGGTATTTCGCGTTTAGATTTACCATTAGAATAGTATCCCGGCTAATGTGGCTGTCATTAAAGTTGAAATTGTACCGCCGACAACAGCACGGATACCTAATTTAGCAAGATCAGTTCTTCTATTAGGCGCGAGGGGAGAGATACCACCAATTTGAATAGCGATGGAACTGAAATTCGCGAATCCGCACAATGCGTATGTTGTCATTAATATCGCTTTATCATTGAACAAGGTTTTTGCTTGAATCAAATTTCCCATATCCAAGTAAGCTACAAATTCGTTAAGCACTACCTTTGTTCCGATCAAACTTCCGAATGCGTAAGCGTTTTCCCAGGGTACACCGATTCCAAATGCTAAAAATTGAAGTACCGAACCAAACACTAATTGAAGACTTAGTGGATGTCCGAACTGTGAAACTAAGTATGTGTTAAAACCAGTTATCGCGCCAACCCATCCTAAGAGATGATTTAACAAAGCAATTAGGGCTATGAATGCAATTAACATAGCGGCAACATTTAACGCAAGTGATAAACCATCGCTCGCGCCAACAGCGGCGGCCTCAATAAAATTAGAAGCGTTCTTTTCTACGGCAACTTTAACTTCGCCCTTTGTTTCAGGTTGTTCAGTTTCTGGATACATTATTTTTGAAACTAATAAAGCGGCCGGAGCAGCCATAACAGATGCGCCTAATAAGTGAGTAGCAAAAAGCAATTGAGCTTCGTAAATAGGAATATTGTTGGCCTGCGCGAACGCAGTCCCAAGTATTTGAATATATGCGGCCATAACTCCGCCTGCAATAGTAGCCATGCCTCCAACCATAATGGTAAGCAATTCGCTTTGAGTCATTCCTTTTATGTAAGGTTTTATCATTAACGGCGCTTCGGTTTGTCCGACAAATATATTCGCGGTACATGATAAAGATTCAGCGCCGCTTGTACCCATTAATCGCGACATAACCCACGCCATGCCCTGAACAATTTTTTGCATCACTCCTAAATAATAAAGAAGCGACATCAAACTGGCGAAAAAGATTATTGTAGGTAAAACCTGGAATGCAAAGAATACTCCTAAACTCCCTTCATTACCGGGACCCAATCCCAAACTTCCGAAAACAAACTTTGCCCCTTCGGAAGTAAAGTTTAGTATTAATACGAAGAATGTACTGACAAACCTGAAAAATTCTTTAATCCATCCAAACGGTGCAAAGAATTGACCAAGCTGATCACCTTTAATTATAAAAATTGCCAGAGTAATTTGAATTGCTAATCCGCTTAGAACAAGCCGCCAGTTTATTTTCTTTTTATTGTTCGAAATTAAAAAAGCGATTCCGAGCAGGATTATTATTCCGATTATTCCTCTAAATAGTGAAGTGACGTCCATTTTACACCAGAATTCATTTTTGAATAATTATAAAAAAGTAATTTTAAAAATTTATCTGCTTATATCTGTTTAATTCAGTTCGATCTGTGTGCTATTACTTATTTGAAGCCTGATACACGACAATAATTTTACTCAGGAATATAGTGGCACTTTCTGCACCGTGCCTCATAACTATCGGCAGCACCAACAAGAACTCTCTCCGTAGATACAATTTTGCGCTGCGTCTTATCGGCCGGATTACCGCAGTTTACGCATATTGCTAACGTTTTGGTAATATACTCAGCTATAGATAATAATTGAGGCATCGGTTCGAATGGTACACCTCTGTAGTCCTGATCCAATCCGGCAACTATAACTCGTTTCCCATCGTTAGCAAGTTGATTGCAGACTTCTAAAATACTGTTATCAAAAAATTGTGCTTCGTCAATACCGATTACCTGGGCATTTTCAACATAGTCCAGAATTTCTTTAGCATTTTCAACAAGTATAGAAGGCATCGATTGCTCGCTATGCGAAACGATATCGCCCATAGAATAACGGTTATCAATTTTCGGTTTGAATATTTTTACGGTCAGCTTTGCAATTTTAGCACGGCGTAACCGGCGTATTAGTTCTTCTGTTTTGCCGCTGAACATGCACCCGGCTATTACTTCAATCCACCCGGTGTTTTTTGGTGTTGAGTGAGGTTGAAATTCCATCATTTCTTTAAAAACTCCTCTCCGAATGAATATGGAAGTAGTTCTCTTAATTTCAATTTCTTGCTTTCACCTTTTTTGTTTACAAGAATAACATCAAGATTTCCTCCGCATAAATCGGATAATACTTGCCGGCAAGCACCGCATGGTGATATATATTCTTCTGTATCAGCTGCAACAGCAATGGCTTTAAATTTTCTTACTCCTTCTAATATTGCTGAAAATACTGCTGTTCTTTCAGCGCATATTGTCAAACTGTATGATGAGGTTTCGATATTAGCACCCTGATAAACTTTCCCGTCTTTTGTTAGAAGTGCTGCTCCTACATGAAAGTTTGAATATGTTGGAAGGGCTTTGGATTTTGCTTCGATTGCTTTCTGAATAAGTTCTTTTCTGTTGTACATTCCGTATTAGATTTTTTTTTATGCAAAGATAGGTTTTTACTTATTAAAATGGAATTGGAAAGTTATCTTGTACCTGATACTGGATGCATGGTACTTGAAACTAAATATTGGATACTTGATGCTGGATACTAGTGGTGACGCTACAAAATAAGTCACAGATTCCAAATTTCAGTAATTACTCATTTACTGTATCTCAACCTATTGGCAAT
>CAYTID010000122.1:0-4996 GCA_964437735.1 uncultured Ignavibacteriaceae bacterium
TGACTTTTTGTCCTAACAAGTTATAGACTTCTACCAACACTTTACTATTGACAGGTATTGCATATCCAATAGTTGTTGATGGATTAAACGGATTCGGATAATTCTGCATTAATGCAAATTGATCAGGTATTTCCGTTTGTCTATCATCAACATTAACTGGCGGGGTGAATTTCGCAATAGCGCCTGTGCTGCCGATTGTCCAGCCATTCGGTCCAAATGGAGTAAATTGGAGATGATTTTGCGTTCCTGTTCCTGTATATTCAAGAGTCCATGTAGCTCCGTTATCTAAACTACGATAGATCCCGGTTCCTCTCGCATACCAGAAGTCAGGCGCTCCGGCTCCGGCAACGCCCATTACATTCCCGGTTCCGGGAATCGTAACAGGAATCCAGGTAGCACCGCCGTCTGTAGTTCTTGCACCCGCTTCACCACCGACAAAACCAACATTTTTGTTGTTAAACCAGATTCCATAACTATTAGCAAATGCTAATGTTGATGGAGACCAAGTTGCGCCGCCATCAGTAGTTCTATAAATGCGGCTATTACTTGTACCAAACCAGATGTGAGTAGTTCCTACAACACTCATTGAATTGTTCCAGCCCGCTTCTGATCCGACTTGAACAGGTTCTGTTGCTGTACGAGCCCATGATGCGCCGCCATCAGTTGTTCTTAGAATTGTCCATTTACCGCCAACCGGATCACCCTGTGCGATACCATTATTTGCATCGAACATATGTATTACATTTATAAATCCGCCGGTTTGTGTAAACACTTGTGTCCAGTTAGTTCCGCCATCAGTTGTTCTGTAAATAAATGTTGCGGCTGGTGTTGTGGGTGTAGTCGTCACTAATGCTGTATTCTCATTCAAAGCAAAAATAGCATAAATATCCTGGGTTCCGATTGGTCCGCCACCGACAGATGTCCAATTAGTTCCGCCGTTTGTTGTACGCAATACTCTTCCGCCTACACCAGCTGCCCACGCTACCGACGGACTGACCGCCTTAACGGAATATAATGCAGTTGAAACACCAGAAGTTTGTGCTGCCCAACTTCCCACTGCAGGGATAGTGTACCGGGTGATTCTCACATCATCAAGACCGATGTAATCAGAATTAGTACCGGTAGCACCGCCATCATAAATCAGATAACGGAAGGCAATATACCTCGTTGCCGCGCTGGGTAGCGGAAATGTATACTTTGTCCATGCTGTTGTCGGTACCCTGATATATGCAATGCGAGTCGTAAAATCTGCTGCGAGTCTGCCGGTAGTAGAAACACGGATATCGAGTGAATCAGGCCATGTCGATCCGGTAGGTGAGCGTACCCAGAATGATAAACTATCAACCGCCATGAGTTCGGTTGACCCACCAGTGTTGGGAGTGATCAGATAATCATCAATGTAAAATCCGTTTGCTGTTTGATAATTATCAGCGGCGAATGCGTCGCCTTCGAACGGAGCGAAGGGAGTCGGGCCGGTAGCTCTGAACCATGGTCCGGTTGTTCCACCACCATCAGCATTAATTGTTATCCAACCTGTTGGCGGGAAGGTTGTTAGGTTAAATCCTTCCTGTATAATTATATCAGGTGATAAAATTTCATATATAAACGTCGCAGTGTCATTTCCCGGACTTGCATCCCCGGTCATGATTGTCCATGCTTTGACAGTATGAGTTCCAGGATTTGGATTACCCCATTTTAACTGGAATGCTGCAGTGCCGCCTATTGCCAGAGGAGCAGTGTTATTCAATGTTGATTGAACTACTCCATTGACCGACCATCTGACTTGATATGTATTTTCGACAAAAGCACCATAGTTTCTAACAGTTGCTCTGAAGCTAACTGTATCCTGGAAACTAAGCACTTCTTCAAATATCGGCTTTGAAAGTTCCGATAAAGCCATATTAATATCGGATGTCAGTTTCGTTAACTCGGGGTCGGATTGTCCGTTATTTTGCGAACGGGCTGAAAATTCAGGGCCTGAATTTGTTCCTATGTTTTGATTTTTTTCCTCACTCCATAATGCGACCGACTGAACTCCGATATCGCGAACAAGAACAACTGATTGATCGACATATTTGATAGCTTCACGCAGGATTCTATCAACCGGTCCGCCTGCAGGACTATCGACTGCTCTCCGTAACGAATGAGCATCAACACCGAGTGTCGCTACTGCAAATGTGGTACCGATTTTCCCAACTCCATTAATCGAATCAGGTGCTGTGTGCCTTCTGAATCTATAAAGTGCCTCTGTACCTGATCCAAATTGTACTAAAACATCAGGCCATGTGCCGATAGTACTGTCAGCTAATCCGTTGTTAATTGCCATACCTATTAAACCATGGTTTCCAGTTCCACCCGGACGGTCAGCAACATAATTAAAACCAAGATAATTGTTAACGAGATCTAAATCAATATTTGCTGAACCAGTCCTACCATGTTGATAACCGATATCTTCTGAAAAAATTATAATCTTCGACTTTGTTGCAGATGTTGTTCCACCTGCATTCAGAAATGCTTTGACTGAATCTCTTTGTGCAACAGTCATTGTGGAAGTTCCGGCTCCTAACCATATTACTTTTTTGTAACCACGCATCGTGAAAACCGGACCTGTTGTTACTGTTCCTTTATTTTGAAGATCGTATGAAATCCCCATATTATTAAGAACAGTCATTATAGAATCGCGGCTCACACGCCCATTTGCCGCGGTGGTATCATAAACTATTAAAAATTCTCCTATACCCTGGCGCTTCAATGTAACATTAAAGGTTTGTACAGATTTTAGCGAATCGGTTGCATTATATGCCCAGACTGCCCATTGACCGTTAATCGAATCGCCGGGATTCAGACCTCTTGTCGCTAGTAAGGCATCCAGGGATGCATTTACTATTGAATAAACAGTATCATATCCTGAATTAGCAGATGGATAATTAAAGATTACAGTTCCAATTGTTGGTGAGCCGAATTTCCATCTGTAGGTAACACCTTCACCCGATTTTCTCCAGTTAAAGTTTGCCGATGTCATATTAAATCTTGATGTAACAATGGTTGTTCCGGTAGCTGGTGATACTAAATTGAAACTTGTTAAAGCAGGAACACCTCGTGTCAGTGTTATGGCTCTCGGTCCATTAGTCGATTTCAAAGAATCATTAGCGGGTGGATTGTTGCGAAATGCCCAAACGTCCCACTGACCAACTACAGAACTTCCTTGAGGAATACCGTTAAGAGCAAGAATACTATCTAACTGTCCAAGTGTTAGTGTTAACGACTTTGTGCTTGATGGAATTGTAATCAACCTTGGTGGAACGGTTGGCGAGCCAAAAATCCATTTGTAAGTTGCAACAGCTGTTGACGTGTCCCATGAGATAGTAACCGGGGTTGAGGATTTCGGATATGTGGTGATAGTTACGCCTGCAGCCGGTGCAGTTAAATTGAATGCATTAAGAGGTGGAGTAGATAACACAACTAATTCATAACCGAAAAGGCGATCGGGGTTAGATTGCAATACACCGCCTAAAACTACTTTTCCCGGAGTCAATTGATCAGTAATAAACAATCCGCCTGCAATGCTAGAATCTGTCGCAGCTAAGCCTAGATCAGGTTTCACACTTCTTGTTATTCCTGTGGCAAGCCCTGATGCAACGTTAATTTGATGTAATAACTGAGGATTTTGAACACCTAATCCTTGAGAAAAAACCCACAAAAAGGGACCACCAGTACTCCAATTGTCAAATGCGATACCGTATGTTCCGGTAATTGCAGTATTATTAATTGTGCGAAGCAAGGTTCCTGTTTTGCTCACAAGATAATAATGTAAATTCCCGGATGTCCAGTTACCTACCCAGAAACCACCGTTACCACCATCAGCAGTGGGGTCAAATGTCATAAACCTAGTTTGAACGTTCGGCGTAGTCGGTAATGGAATAGTTGCTAATGTAGCCCTTGTTACAGGATCGAGACGATACATGTTATTAGTAGCATTGCCACAGTACACATGTGTGCCGTCAAAAGCCATACCTCGCGTACCGGTAAATCCGGAAGTTGTAAAAGAAGCAACAAAAGCTCCGGTTTTACTCAAAACAGTAATTACATTGGAAGCCCAGCGTGATACCCAATATTGTTCAAGTGTATGAATATAAACCACACCTGCATTACCCGCAGCACCGGTAGCGGCTACCAGGTCATAATTGAATAAAACATCCCATTGTGCTTCAGTATTATTAACTACAAGTCCTTTGGGTTCTGATAAAACAGGACTGAGTTCGGCAACCTGAGCAAAAAGATAAATTGAACACAATAGGGTAAAAACAAAAATAATCCCTAATTTTTTCATAATATTTCTCCTTTTAAATTGTTAAGTTATGAAATAATGTTTGAATTGAATCTTCAATTGATAATAAACATATATTTTATGTTTTTTTTAATTATCATTTCTGAAGCATCCCGAAAAAACACAGGAAAATTTTGATAAATAAATAAAATATTTGAATTTATAATAGTGAAAATATGCGTTATTGTCAAGAGTTTTTTTCAATAAATCAGATTTTTTTATTAATAATATGAAAACAATTACATTTTTTAATAAATAAAACTGCCGGATTAATTACTCCCGGCAGTTCTCTAAATAACACTATTTCACCCTGTTTACTTAAGCATGATCATTTTTTTAATCTGAGTAAAGTTTCTGCCTGAATTACCATCAGCCGAGATTCTTAAATAATAAACTCCACTTCCGGCAAACTGCCCGATCTCATTCATTCCGTTCCATTCTATCGTGTGATAACCCGCCGTCATCTCTGTGCTTATCAGCGTCTGTACCTTTTGTCCAATCAGGTTATAAACTTCAAGCCTAACATTGCTTGCCTCAGGTAATCCAAATTTGATACTGGTTGATGGATTAAACGGATTCGGATAGTTTTGATTTAGCTCAAATGTCTTCGGCACTTCAGTAACATCTCCTACTCCGACTGTTCTATCAATTATTATTTGATACTTCGCA
>CAYTID010000123.1:0-4907 GCA_964437735.1 uncultured Ignavibacteriaceae bacterium
ACAACACTGCATATTTCAGAAAAGAAATTAAAGCTCTCGGCTTTACGATACTCGACGGAGATCATCCAATCGTTCCGATTATGTTGGGAGATGCATCGATTGCTCAGGATATGAGTACAGCATTACTAAAAGCCGGAGTTTATATTAAAGGTCTTTGGTTTCCTGTAGTTCCTAAAGGTCAAGCCCGTTTGCGAGCGCAAATCTCCGCCGCTTTAACGAAAAAAGATATTGACCGTTCATTGGACGCATTCGAAAGCGTAGGAAAGAAGATGAAAGTAATTTGATTTATGCGATTAAAATCCTGTTTCTGTTATCATTAACATTTACGCTGTGGGAAGGTAATGCTCAGGTTCATTCATTCCTGACTTATACAATCAAAAGCGGCGGCAGTAATCGGAACAATTGAAGCCGCTGCACGACTCAAGGTTCAAATCAACATTATTGGTTTGATACCTGCTACCGAAAACATGCCCAGCGGATCAGCTATGAAACCCGGTGACATTATTAAACATTACGGAGGCATAACTTCCGAGGTGGATAATATCGATGCGGAAGGAAGATTGATATTGGCAGATGCACTTGCTTATGCGAAAAATTTTAATCCCGATATTGTTATCGATCTTACTACTTTAACAGGAGCCGTTGTGACTGCTCTTGGCCACCGGGCTTCCGCCGTTTTGGGAAATGATGAAGAATTGATATCAAAGTTAAAATCTGCCGGCGAGAAAACTCACGAGAGAATATGGCAACTGCCGATGTTCGATGAATACGAAAAGCTGATCAAAAGCAATATAGACGATGTTAAAAACATTGGTAGCCGCGGCGCCGGAACTATCACAGCCGCTATGTTTTTAAAAAATTCATATCACCCTTGAAACCGAAAAAAGGTTTTAAAGAATACAAATGGGCACATCTTGATATTGCCGGGACAGCTATTATGGACGAAGGGAATGAATACATTAACAAAGGTTGAACAGGTGTCGGCGTCAGATTATTGATAGAGTTTTTAAGAAACCTAAAACAACTCGACGCTGTTAATAAATCATAAATGCCAATCCTCCAACGGTGCACTTACGAGAACTAATAAAAAATAAAATGAGTCCCAACGGACTATGACAGGGCAGAAAAATTGACTTATTTTTTTCGATGAATAATTTTATTTTTTTCTTATCGAAAATTTGTAATATTTGACCAATTTGGCAACAATTTTCTGATGTTTTCCTTGACATCAATATCCTTTTTTAATATATTTACCTGTCTTTAGTTAATCCCTTAATTAATTGAGTTGATCATGAAAATTTTTATTAATAACACTATCAGTATAATCATATTTATATTTATAGTTTCCTCCATTTCTGTATCTCCCCTATATTCACAGATAACAGACTTAAATTTTGAAACAATCGACGGTAAATTAGTTCAGCTTAGCGATTACACCGCCAGAGGTCCTGTTTACATGAGTTTCTGGGCTTTGTGGTGCCGATCATGTAAATCTGAACTAAAAATACTGGAAGCTATCCACAATAAATTAAAGGAACAAGGTTTTACCGTAATAGCAATCAACATCGATACACCCAAAAGTTCCGCAAAAGTAAAATCATATATATCTTCACAAAATTTTTCTTTCCCCAACATGATTGATCCCAATTCCAAAATTTTCGAGATGTTTAACGGAAAAGACTTACCCTTTTCATTATTGATAGATAGCGATGGGAAGATAATTAAAACACGAAGAGGTTTTTTACCCGGAGATGAAAAGTACATTGAAGAAGATATAGTTAATCTTATTAATCCCAAATAGTATATAAGATAACTTTTTACGTAATTATTATGATTAGATTGAAATATATTTATTTATTGGTTTGTGCCACGCTCCTATTTGATTTTACGGTCTGTTCACAATTCATTTCTGTTTCCGCCGTAAATTACTTTAAGTATGGAACAGGATTTGAAAATTACGGAGAAGCGAACAGCGTCGGGCGTAGAAAGAAAGAATATTTTGATAATTATCTTGAAACGAAATTCTTTCTACAGAATATTACTTTAGGGATGCGGCTGGATGTAAGCAATCCACCCGAATATGGTATTCCTTTCCGAGGTATTAAGAAAAAATTTATTGAGTATTCTAAAGACGGAATAAGTTTGAGAGTCGGAGATTTATATACATTATTTTCGCGCGGATTATCATTGAATCTGTTTGAAAATAGAAATTTAGCATACGATACAAATTTGGAAGGTTTAAAATTTGAGTATAGAACTAAAATTTTAAGGTTAGAATTGGTTGGAGGGACTATAAACTTTCTTGAACCATCAACACTATATGACCAAAATCAGAGATTTGAAAATTATAACATTCGTTCAGGTTCGTTAGAATTGTATCCGTTAAAATTTCTCTCATTTGGCGGAAATTTTGTTTGGGCTGAATCAAATCTTCCAACTCCTATCCCGGACATTTTCGATAACACAATTGTGAAAATACCTGAATTTTTTATAAAAATGAATACATCTTATTTTGACGTTTATGCCTCTTATGCAATTAAAAATACGAAAATCGGATCAGTCGACAGTGCTACCGGCAGCGGATTCTATTCTTCCCTGTCTCATACAGGTTCTGGCTATGGTGTTACGCTGGAATATAAAGATTATCGATTCGATATAGTCGATCCTTTTCAGCGAAGTGCTTATTTCAGACCAACTCGAAGTTTGCCATTCCAAAATCCACCAATAGTTCATAAAGAGCATACTTTTACACTAGTTAATAGATATCCTCACGTAGTCGATTTTAACGACGAAACGGGTGTTCAGTTAGACGCATTTATTGCAATCAATTCTATCCTAACTCTTAATACAAATTTTGCTATAGCCAGTCGGCATTACCAGTATCAATTAGACTTACCTACTTTCACATTACTCCGATCAGAAAAAGGTAATCCGTTTCTACCATCGCTCTCCAATGAAAGATCCCCCTTCTGGGAAATCTATTTCGACATTGAATATTATTTTAAGGATGATTCTTATTTTCGCTTAGGTTTTGACAGAAGAGCGGAGATTCAATTTGAAATTTTGCATCCGACAAAAAAGGTTCAACAATTACGCTCAACAACCATTCCTTTTGAAATTCAATACGTACTAAATCATGATTGGAGTGTGAAAACCACTACTGAAAGCCAGTGGATATATAAGTTCCCTTTTGTTGATGCGTATTACAATCATTATTTTTCTATTTCGTTGACAAAGTCACCAAGTATTTCTGTAGGTTTCCGTTACGAATTTACAACAAGCAAATATGAACCTGAAAATAGAAAAAATTGGTCGGCTATTGAAGCCGGATATAAATTCGGCGACAACCATATTGTAACTGTAGCCTATGGAAGAGAACGAGGCGGGCAAATCTGCTCAAATGGAATTTGTCGTCAGGTTAATCCTTTTGACGGATTTCGTTTATCTATAACAAGTACTTTATAACACTTAACTAATGGAGGTAAAAAATGAAAAAAATGTTACTTTTTATTCTAATTTTTAGCGTATCTACAGGTATTTTGTATTCTGCAGAAAGAACTGTACTAAAGGAAAGTTTTACCAGCACGACTTGTCCTCCTTGTGTTCCTGCAAATCAGTATTTTGACAATTGGTATAACGGTCATTCGAATGCTCACAGAGTTGCAGTCATTAAATACCATGTTTGGTGGCCCGCACCGGGGAACGACCCTTTTTACGCTGCTAATCCGACAGAAGTACAAACACGAAATACTTATTATTCTAATAATATTGCACCACGAGCTTTTATCAATGGAACGATAGACGGCGGGTCTTCTTATTCAACCTGGCCCACTCATATTATTAATCAGTTATCTGTGGCGAGTCCTTTTATAATTACTATAAGCGGAAACCTACTATCAGGCAGTGGAACTGTTAATATCAAAGTAAAATCTGACGGTACAACAATACCCCCCGGAACGCTTGTTCTCCATACAACAGTTGTAGAATCCGGACTTGAATATACTGGTTCAAACGGGGATCCCATCCACAATCACGTTATGCGCAAAATGTACCCCAATGCGAGTGGAGAGACATTTACAATTTCTCTAAATGACTCAATTACATTTACAAGAAACATTACCTGGAATCCTTCCTGGACCACCAGGAATAGTCAATTTATTGCATTCGTTCAAATACAAGGAACGAAATCTATTTTACAAGCAGCTAAAAAAAATATTGATGATATTGTTCTAAATGTTGCTGACAACGGAATAATACCAAGTAGCTACGCTCTCTACCAGAACACACCGAATCCTTTCAATCCATCGACGAAGATTTCGTTTTCAGTACCTTCACATTCGCACGTAAAATTGAGTGTGTTTGATATTCTGGGAAGGGAAATAAATGTTCTCGTATCGAAACAAAACAACCAGGACTTTATGAAGTGGATTTCAATGCAGCCAATCTGCAGTCAGGAATTTATTTCTATAAATTAGATGCAGCAAGCCGGACAGAATCACAACAAGTATTCTCGAAAGTGAAAAAGATGATGCTGGTAAAATAAGGACATTTGTCCACGCAAAAGGTTGCACATGGGGATTGAATTTTATAATTTGATCCCAAGTGCGACAATAAAAGAAAGGTGGACAAATGTCCTTATAGTAAATTGAATAATCAATTTTAAAATTTGTACTCTGCAATTTAAAATATTAAATTCTATTAGTCCGCCTCCCGCATGTTAGGATAATGTTATTAATAGATAAGGGCATTTGTCGATATGTAAATATAATGTTAACACTTATAAATAGTATCAAATGATACTAGTATTAAATTCTATTCATAATAAAACATAGGTTTCACTAAAAGCGGACATAAGGAATAAACTTGAAAGAATAATATTAACAAGAGACATCTGAAAAATTAAATCA
>CAYTID010000124.1:0-4782 GCA_964437735.1 uncultured Ignavibacteriaceae bacterium
CATTTCTTATAAAAAAATGAAAGAGGCTGACTCACTTTTGAGACAGCCCCTTTTTTATTTTGTATAAAATTATTTCTAACAAAATACAAATTCACATTTTTGAACAATTCGAATTATCACGCAGAAGTATTAATCCCCACCCGGAATATTATAAACTATTTCTCAATTCTCATTCACTTATTTTTATTTTTAATGACTCTGTTTACTGTAACACTTGCAGGAGTTATGTGGTTAAATAAAGATCCTTTTAATTTAGAGAACTTGCCCGCGGGATTACAATATTCAATACCCTTGTTATTATTTTTATCCGCTCACGAGTTTGGTCATTACTTTGCAGCTAAATACCATAAAATAAATTGCACTCTTCCGTATTATATTCCATGGCCCCCGTTTCTGTTTAATCCATTTGGGACTATGGGTGCTGTCATAAAGATAAAATCAATAATCCCAAATAAAAAAGCGTTGTTTGACATTGGTGCAGCAGGTCCTCTAGCAGGATTTGTCGTAATCTCATTCATACTTTTATATGGAATGCTAAACATTCCCTCGATCGATTACTTATATGAGATTCACCCTGAATATAGAACAATGGAATCGATTCCCTCAACAGGCTTAGCATTTGGCCATTCAATACTGACTTTTTTATTTGCGAACTTAAATAGCAACTTCCCTCCGATGAACGAAATCTATCATTATCCCTACCTTTGTGTCGGCTGGTTTGGATTATTCGTTACTGCGCTGAATCTAATTCCTGTCGGACAACTTGACGGTGGGCATATTCTATATGCTCTTATAGGTAAGCGGCAAGGTTTAGTGGCAAAAATATTTTTTGTATCAATTATATTAATAGGTGCGACCAGCTTTATCCCGCTCCCAATTTTCTCTATGCATGCCGGAACACTCGGCTGGTTATTATTTGCACGTATTCTCTTCTTTATAATAAAATTAGATCATCCCCCTGTCTATGATGATTCTCCGCTGGATCATAAAAGAAAATCGATCGGCTGGTTCGCTGTTTTTATTTTTATTATATCATTCACACCCGTTCCATTTTTTGAATTCATCCCCTCGTAACGATTGACTTTTAATTAATCATTTTGTAGTTTTGATTCGAAATATGATAAAAAGCAGTTTCCTCATATTATTTGCCCTGATTATAATTTTCCCGAGTTGTGAAAATAGTAAATTTGATTCCTTCGACATCAATTTAAATCCACCATTTTTAATCGAAGCAAAATTAGATAAGTATCATATAGATTCCGATACAATATTCGTAAACGGACAATTTTCTCAAAATGATACCATTACTATCACTAATAAAATAGAAATTAAAATTACCGATAAAGATGGTCTGCCAGACATTTCTTTCGTCAGATTCGTTTTAAGAAGCCCGGACAATAGAGATATTTTTTCAAAGGAAGCTTTCGATGATGGTGCAAACGGGGATTTAGTAGCTAAAGACGGCATTTTTACATCTAAATTTTCTTTCAAAGTACCCAGAATTTTAACCGGAGCTTTTACAATAGAGTCAAGCTCAGAAGATAAAAGCCGACTCAAAAGTAATTCTCTGATTACTTCCTTTTTAATATCAAGATTAAGTCAAACACCGGTAATTTCAGAACTTATCGCACCTGACTCAATTACTCTTCCTTTGTCCGGGTCAAAAATTATTCCAATGAGTATTACGGCAAGAGACCCAAACGGGCAGGGAGATATTAAAGAAGTTTATTTTAGAAGTCTGGATTCGTCTGACCCTTTGAGAAAATTCTTCCTTCTTGATAATGGCAATCCGGCGAATGGTGATTCAATTGCAGGTGATGGAATTTATTCTATAAAAATTGAGTTACCTTCTAGTATGACTCCCAAACCATACAGATTTGAATTTGAGGCTCAGGATTTTACAGGTTTATTAAGCAATAAAATACTCCACGTATTAAACGTTAAAAGACCATGAAATCTGTAATTAAACAATTATCAATAGTAATCCTTTGGGGGTCGGTAGTTTTTTCACAAACACATTTGGTAACTCCTGAATTTTTCCGTTTAAATTCGGTATCGACTGAGCAGAATAATCTTCCGAGCAATAGCGTATCACAGATGGCAGTTCAGGAATCAATTCTATGGATCGGAACAAGTAAAGGACTCGCAAAAACCGCAACATCCGGAAAAAATTGGACAACCTATGGTAACAGATCGGAGTTTGCCAATAAAGGAATATATGCAGTCACTATTTTCCGGGACACCATCTGGACCTCCACAGGTTATAATCAAAAGAAAGACAACAACAATATCCCGACAGGGAGCGGTTATACTTACTCAACTAATGGTGGATTAAGTTGGACTCATGCAAAACAAACATTAGATAATCGTGGAGATAGTATCATCCAGTATGGCATCAATTCTTTGAGGATTTTGCCGGTAGTAGTCCCCGAGCAAAACGTAACTTACGAAATCTCATTATCTCCCGGAAAAACCTGGATTGCAAGTTGGGCAAGTGGACTACGTTACACAAGCGATAAAGGGATAACATGGAAAAGGATTATTTTACCACCGGATAATCTTTCAAGTATAAAACCCACAGACACACTAAATTTTTATTACGATCCGAGAAAAAATAATAACTTTCTTGCATTTTCAGTATTAGCTATAGATGATGATACTATATGGTGCGGTACTGCCGGAGGAGTAAATAAATCAACGGACAAAGGGAATAGTTGGAAAAAATTTACCCGGCAAAATCAGAATTCTCCTATCCTCAGCAATTGGATAATAACCATTAAAGAACAAAGTTTTCAAAACAGGAAAAGAATATGGACTACAAATTGGAAAGCTGAAACAACTCAGGAAGAATTCGGAGTTAGTTATACTGATGATGGCGGCCAAACATGGAAAAATCTGTTGCACGGTATAAAAGCCTACGATTTCGCTTTTAAAGATTCGATAATTTACATAGCAACTATTCAGGGATTGTATAGAACTAATGATGACGGAAAATCTTTCAGCAAGACAAACTTAATAACTGATCCTGATCTACGTCAAATAATTACATCAAATGCTGTGTTTTCAGTTTCGGTAATCAAGGATACTGTCTTTCTTGGAACATCAGATGGAATCGCAAAAACTATTGATAATTCAAACCATATTTTTGGCTCCAAATGGGAAATTTTAAGACGTTCAGAATCTGTAAATAATACAAAAAATACTTATGCTTATCCGAATCCTTTCGCTCCCGATGATGAATACACCCGAATCCATTATAGCACAGGTGGAATTGACGCTGAAGTCACTATTGAAGTTTTTGATTTCGGAATGAATCGTGTAAAAACCGTGATACAAAATGCGAAACGAGGCGGAAATAATGAACACGACGAACTCTGGAACGGGAGAGATGATATTGGGCGGTATGTATCAAACGGCGTTTATTTTTATAGAATAATATTAAATAATGATGAACCCATTTGGGGTAAAATAATGGTGCTAAGGTAAATGAAAAGAATATATATTTTAATCCTTGTCTTCACTCTCTTTACCAATTTGAACACCTATTCCCAAATCGGCGGTGTAGCGGGATCATTTGGACGGATGGGATTTGGAAGCCGCGGTATGGGTATGGGTAATGCCATGTCGGCAGTTACTACCGGAGAAATTTATTCTAATTATAACCCTGCTCTTGTCCCATTTTCAACTCACCGAACGGGAAGTCTTACATTTTCTTTTTTGCCATTCGACAGATACCTGAATTTTTTATCTTACGGTCAAAGTATAAAACCCACTGCGGGAATTTCTTTCGGAATTATAAATGCCGGTGTGAATAATATTGACAGCAGAGATAATGATGGATTTCATACTGAATATTTATCTACGTCAGAAAATTTGTTCTTTCTTACTTTTGGAAACCGCGTCCACAAAAATATTTCTCTTGGGCTGTCGATAAAATTATTCTACCATAAATTATATAAAGATGTCTCCTCCACAACAGTTGGATTTGATATCGGAACGCTTGTTGTCGTCTCCGATGCCGTTAAAGTCGGAATTGTGGTTAAGGATATCGGCTCAAAATACAAGTGGGATACTTCGAAAATTTATGGACAATCAGGCGGTCCGACAAAAGATGTTTTCGCAAACTTACGGAAAATCGGAGTATCGTATCAGCTGCCTAATGGTTTAGGATTAGCCGCAATCGAATTTGAAAATACATCCGAAAAAACAAATACAATTCGAGTTGGTTCTGAAATTAAAATTGTCGAATATTTTTCAATCCGAGCAGGAATAGACAGATGGTTATATGCAAGCGATACTGATGGCATTAAACCGTCATTCGGATTCAGCGTTAATAATTCATTTGGAGAATGGACACCGGCTCTATCATATGCTTATGTTGTAGAACCATTTTCAATCGGTGGAATACATATAATAACATTATCGGTAAATTTTTAGATATGAAAATTTTTTTATTTATAGCAACGTTTATTATTTTTTTCAATTTACAATCGCATGGTCAAGCAGGACATTCGGGAATGACTTTCCTGAAATTCGGACCCGGCGCAAAAACAACTGCAATGGGTGATGTTATGTCAATAAACAACATCGATCCTTCAATACAACATTATAACCCGGCAGCCATAGCCCTCGGTAATAATTTTCAATTGATGCTCTCACACAGAGAATGGATTGAGGATTCACGAACTGAATTTCTTGGGGTAATAATTCCCCATAACGATTTTAGTTTTGGTTTGAGCATAAATTCAACCAATATTTCAGACTTTCAGATACGCGATATAC
>CAYTID010000125.1:0-4615 GCA_964437735.1 uncultured Ignavibacteriaceae bacterium
GTTACTCGATGTTATGCTCACAAATTGGAAAAATAATCTAACAAAGGATTATAATCCGGTTTTTAAGTCGCATAATATACTGAAGATACCGAACTTGGAAGAGCTTCGATCTAAATTTCAGATTTCGATAAGCCAAACTTCTCCAGTTGTTGATTTCTCTGGGACCGAAAAGCATCAAGACATTGCTGAGATTGAAATGGAAATTGAGGATTCTGAATCAGATACGAGGATCGACGCATTGATTAATCTTTTGTCAGATGCAAAACCACCAAAACCGGAATTTGTCAAATCACAACCCTCCGAAAATAATCCCGTTCATGAAAATGAAAACGATTATTCACGGATAGTCAGTCCGACATTAGCTGAAATATATTTAAAGCAAGGAGAATATAATGAAGCCATTAAAATGTACAGGGAATTAATCAAGAAGAGACCGTGGCAAAAAGATATATTTCTGAGAAATATTGAAGAAATAGAACAAAGAAGAAGTTTGTAATTTATTTTTATGGGAAATAAATTCTTTATAAATGCGTTTTGGTATTTACCGGCAGTTATAATATTTTTTATTTATCCTGTTTTAGAGGGAGTAATCGGAAATTTTAAACCATTCTTTAACACAGAGCATATAATCGGCGGCGGAATAATCAGCACTATCATTTTTATATTATCATATTCCTACAGAAGGATAATAAAAAATTTAGCAAATCATGAAAAAGAATTAATCAATTTCAAAATAAAATACGAATCATTTTTTAATAACACTACTGATTCACTATTAGTGTATGATACTGATACTTTAAAAATACTGGAAATTAACGACACAGCATTAATCAAATACGGATATTCAAGGAAAGAATTTTTAAATCTGACTATAAAGGAAATACGACCAAAAGAAGAAATTGAAAATTTATTAAAGTGTGTTGAAATAAATAAAGGCAAAATTACGGAGGGGACAAAGACCCGGCACCAGACAAAAGATGGATTAATTTTTGATGTTGAAATTTCATCCTATCCGATTAATTATTATGATAAAAAAGCAAAGTTAGTAATTGCAAAGGACTTTACTGAAAAATTGCAAATCGAAAATACACTTGTACAAAACGAAGCGAAATACCGTTCTTTATTTGAAAATGCAAGCGATGCAATATTTTTAATGAGGAATGATATTTTTATCGATTGTAATCTCAAAACTTTGGATATTTTCGGCTGTAATTATGAAGATATAGTGGGACATGAACCATACAAATTCTCTCCCCCCTTTCAGCCCGATGGACGCAGTTCAAAAGAAAAAGCTCTTGAAAAGATTAATACCGTATTGACTGGTAAGCATCAGTTTTTTGAATGGCTTCATTCAAAACTTGATGGTACTTTATTTAACGCAGAAGTTAGTCTAAACAAGGTTGATATTGGGCAGGAAATCCTTATTCAGGCAATCGTCCGGGATACAACCGAAAAGAAAAAAAACGAAATACGATTGCACGATACACTCACTCGCCTAAGCATGCTTACTTCACAGCTTCCTGCAATCATTTGGACAATCGATAAAAACATGCTAATAACATCTTTAATAGGCGCCGGTTTAAATAGCATTAACATAGACCAGAATCAACTGATAGGTGCTTCATTAAAAGACTTTATGAATGCTCCAACCAACGAACATCCGGTTATCAAATATCACAACTTGGCTTTCGAAGGGATTGAATCTACACTTGAATATGACCTTAATAATTTAATTTTTAAGATAAATATTCAGCCACTACGTGATATTAAAGGAGCGATAATCGGCGCAATAAGTATTGCTCTCGACATAACAACTGAAAAGAAAACTAAAGAAGAATTAAGAAAAAAAGAGGAAGTTTATAAATTACTAGTCGAAAATGCAAACGATGCTATTTACCTTTTGGTAGATAATAAATTTCAGTATATAAATCCAAAATTTGAAGAAATAACAGGATACAAATTTAATGATATCTGCAGACCGGACTTCGACATGTTGTCAATCGTCAGTGAAACCAGTCGAAAATTAATATTTGACAGAATTGAAAGCAGGAAAAGAGGTGAAACAATATCACCCCGTTATGAATTCGAAGTAATTTGTAAAAACGGTACCGTAAAAATTGTTGAAGTCAATACAGTGTTAATTAATCGAGAAATGAAGTCTAATAGTATTCTGGGCATTTTGCGCGATGTAACCGAAAAAAAGAAAGCAGAAACCGAACGGTTGAAACTTCAGCTTCAACTGGAAATCTTTTTCAGAACTTCAATCGATGGTTGTTTCTTCTCTCTTTTACCCGAGGGTATGGAAATAAAATGGGAAGAGAATTCAACTACAGAATTTTTGTTTGATCACCAACGCCTGACGATGGTTAACCGGGCGATGGTAGAACAGTACGGAGTGAAAGATGAATCATCTCTTATCGGACTTACACCCCGGCAATTGTTTCACCACGATTTAAATTTTGCACGAACCTTTTGGAAAGAAATATTTGACAACGGACATTTAAGAAAGATTTTCAAAACCAGAAAATTTTCCGGCGAAGAAATGTGGATAGATGGTCAATATGTAGTCATGTATGATAATAATGGAAATATCTTCGGCCATTTTGGTGTTGAGCGTGACATAACAAATAGTTTAAGGATGGAAAAAGAAAAAAAACGCCTCGAGGAGCAATTAATTCAATCACAAAAATTGGAAGCATTGGGAACTCTCTCGGGAGGAATTGCGCACGATATCAACAATATTTTACATATAATTATTACTGCTGTCGAACTTGCAAAATCAAAAAACAACATGGCTGAGGTAACCAATTATTATAATATGATCATGGAAGCTGCAAACCGAGGAACCGGTGTTGTAAAACAGCTTCTATTGTTCAGCCGTGCTGAAGAAGCCGTTCTCAAAACAATATCCTTTTCAAAAATAATAAACGATATCGGTAATATTCTTCATCATTCACTCCCTAAAGAAATATTGCTTAAAATCCATATAAATACTGATGATGACACGGTAAAAGCCGATGCAAATTTAATTTCACAGGTTATAATAAATATTTCAATAAACGCACGTGACGCAATGCCAAACGGCGGCACCCTCGCAATAACTCTGGATAAGCTTGCTTCTCAGGAAATTTTAAGCAAATTTGCCGACGCTTTGAAAACCGATTATCTGCACTTAGCTATCACTGACACGGGAACGGGTATGAGCGATGAAATAAAAAGCAGAATATTCGAACCATTCTTTACAACAAAGGAACTTGGAAAAGGGACGGGACTTGGATTATCGATTACTTATAAAATCATCAAACAACATTTTGGGTTTATCGAAATAGATTCCGAACCCGGTAAAGGGACAGTTTTCAACATCTATTTACCGAAAGATACTCAGGAATTGTATACCAATGAGAGCATTATCAAATACGGCGGTATAAATCAATCTGATAAAACAATACTGGTAATTGATGACGAAGATATGCTCAGGACATTACTGTCGGAAATTTTATCTATGAAAGGCTACAAAGTATTGGAAGCGTGTAACGGTGTTGAAGGGATAAAAACATATAAAGAATTCATGGATGAAATTGATTTAGTCATTAGCGACATCGGAATGCCCAAAATGGGTGGAGAAGAAACTTTTGATCATTTGATAAAAATAAATCCTGAAATAAAATTAATTTTCAGTTCAGGCTTTTTCGAGCTCGATAAAAAATTGGATTTTGAAAAAAAAGGAGTGAAAGGTTTTATACAAAAACCATATCATCCTGAAGATATTTTAATTCTTCTAGATAAAATACTGGAATAATATTTTGTGTGGCAGATTTTCGTTAAAAAGTACTATCAAAGCAATTGAAGATGAATTTTCAATAGACTCCTGCGAAATTATCATCACACCGAGATACAACATTGCTCCTTCCCAAAATGTCGCGGTTGTTATTTCCGAAAACGGAAAAAATACTTTAAAAGAATTCAGATGGGGATTAATTCCTTCCTGGGCAAAAGATATTAATATCGGTTATCGTATGATAAACGCCCGCTCGGAAACCATAAATCAAAAAATCAGTTATAAAAATGCCTTGAAAAACCGGCGGTGTCTGATAATTGCCGATGGTTTCTACGAGTGGAAAGCCGTTGACGATCCCCGCTACAAAGGAAATAAAATTCCATATTATTTTTATTTAAACGGACAAAAGCCATTTGCCTTCGCAGGTTTATGGGACACCTGGAAATCACACGAAAATCAAATCATAAATTCATGCACAATGATTACCACAAGTCCGAATCAGGTCGTTGCAGAAATTCATAATCGAATGCCGGTAATACTTCAGAAAAATATAATCCCTGCCTGGCTGGATACAGATATTCATAATGAAAATAAATTATCCGAATGGTTGAAACCGTATCCTCCTGAAGAATTCAAATGTCATGATGTTTCAAAATATGTAAACTCACCCGTGAATGATTCTCCGAAATGCATAGTGCCGGCGAAATAGGCATAAATTTGTTGAAATAAATATTAGTATAAAAAAGCCCCAACCGTTTAGTCAGGGCTTGTTAGTTATTCATTTAAGTGAACCTCTAAAAATTCACCACTAAGACCTGCCTGCAGCAGGCAGGCACT
>CAYTID010000126.1:0-4575 GCA_964437735.1 uncultured Ignavibacteriaceae bacterium
TGTTACGATTTATCTGATACCCCTTGCACGGCACGTCGGCTACCCGCGGAACGTTAGCTGACATTTGCCCTTTATGAAAACTTTTGTTTGCCGCATGTATTTTAATTGCATTTACGAACTACTTATGATTTTAATTCAAATGATTAACCATTTACTTAATTTAAGAGGTATCCGATGAAATGGTTTTTTACAATTTTAGTCACGTTGTTTTATCTATTCTCCTGCATTCCATTATCTGCCCAACAGCAGAAAAAGAAAACTATCGCCGTATTGAATTTTGTCAATTCCGGTGGAATGGAAAAAGATGAAATATCGATTCTTACCGACCGTTTTAATAATTTTCTTGTAAATGCCAATGTTTACAAAGTTCTTGAACGCGAAAAAATGGACGCGATTCTCAAAGAGCAAGAATTTGTTATGTCTGATAATTGTAATTCCTCTGAATGTGCTGTTCAGGTAGGTCAATTACTTGGTATGGATTAATGGTCGCTGGAAAAAATGGTAAATTTGGTTCTATGTATGCTTTAGATATTCGAATTATTGATGTATCAACTGGAGAAATTCTTACAACAAAATCAGAGAATTATGAAGGAAAAAAAGAAGGTTTACTTGGTTTGATTGAAGAGCTTTCTTATACTCTTTCAGGTAAATCTGCCCCCAAAAAAACAACAATAAAAACGGTTGAGAAAAAAGACACATCTTTACCCGCTTGGCCCATTAAAACTTCAGCAGGAGTTTTTGTGTTATCAACAGGAATAGGTGTTTATTCATTATTACAATCAAATTCAGCCTATGATAAATTCAAGAAATCTACAACATTTCCGGAGATGAATAAATATGAAGATCGCACTGAAAAGTATGAGAAATATGTTATATATAGCGCAATAACAGCAGGAAGCGCAGCGGCTTTTTATTTTATATATCGAAATATTTACAACAAATCTTTATCAACAAATATATCAGTAAATTATAAAAACAATCAAACATTTGAACTTGCCATTTCTAAATCATTCTAATCAGGAGATAATACAATGTATCGGTTCATACTTTTTACACTTGGTTTTTTCTTTTATGTCAGTTGTCATGATTTAGATGATAACTTATTAAAATCAGATATTGAATTATCAACAAAACCAGACGTAGAGCAAATATTAGTAAACACTGATTTCAATATTGAAATTCATGTTGCCCGTGATTACAGCGACGAATGTAATGTGTATTTTGAAAGACAAATCGGAAGTGGCGCTTTCACACCTAAACCATTGACAAAAATCAGTGATATGGTTTATGTTGATACTACTATCGACAAAGAAGAAAGTAAATTTTATACCTTTAGGTATTATATATCTAAAGGTGATTATCGGACGAATTTTTCTGATGGTGATACAATAACTTATATTAGCCAAACATTAAACCAACCTGCTAATCTTATACTTGTTTGTATCGAAAATCAGGGGGTAGATTTATCATGGAAAGATAATAGTCGAGTTGAAGACGGGTTTATTATTGAAAGAAATGATGGTAGTGGTTATACAACCATAGCTACTTTACCGACAAATTCTAATTTTTATCAAGATCGTGGTATTCAATCCCAACCATCATCTCCTCTTTATCTATATTATCGAGTTAAGGCTTACAAAGGTACAAAACAGTCATCTCCATTGACTAATAACACAGTTTATTCAGGAATTGGTAGTCCAACTAATTTACAAGTTACAAGTTCCTCTTCAGCAAATTGTGCTCTGAAATGGCGGGATAATAGCCAAATTGAAAACGGTTTCATTATTGAGCGTAAGAAGGATAGTGGTAATTTTATTACGGTTGCTACAAAGAATTCAAATGATACAGTTCATACAGACACAATTTCTTCTATAGG
Organism: uncultured Ignavibacteriaceae bacterium; assembly: GCA_964437735.1. Taxonomy (GTDB): domain Bacteria; phylum Bacteroidota; class Ignavibacteria; order UBA10030; family BY39; genus CAYTID01. The sequence continues at coordinate 1,877 of CAYTID010000126.1, forward strand.
AGACTATACGTATCGTGTTAAAGCGTTTTCGGGAATTAATTATTCTGGTTATTCAAATGAAATTCTGAATAAAGTTGTAAGTTCTAATAGTTTTGTTGATCCGCGTGATGGCAAAGTATATAAAACAGTAACCATTGGTACCCAAGTATGGATGGCTGAGAATCTGAATTATGATACTTTAAACGGTACAGGATCGTGGTATTATAATAATAATTCCGCATATGCTGAATATGGTCGGTTATATAATTGGGAAACAGCGATGAAAGTCGCGCCTCCTGGTTGGCATTTGCCTTCAGATGATGAATGGAAAACTTTAGAATTATATCTTGGTATGTCTCAACAGCAAGTAGACGGAACGGGTTGGCGCGGTACGGATGAAGGAAATAAATTAAAAGAATCTGGAAATACACATTGGAATAGTCCTAGTGTTGGTACTAATTCTAGTGGTTTTACTGCTCTTCCAGGTGGGTATCGTATAAATTTTGGTGCTTTTTACAATATCGGTGAACTTGGCAATTTTTATTCTTCAACAAAAGGGGGATCAAATCCTTGGTATCGAGGTATATATTGGAATGAGTCACGAATTAACCGCTTAAATAATGATGATGGTGTTGCTGCTTTTAGTGTTCGTTGTATAAAAAATTAGGAAAATACATGCGGCAAAATATTGAAAAATAAAGGGCAAACGTCAGCTAACAAGCGGGTAGCTGTACGTTCACACGCCCAGAAGGATTTACGCAATGAATAAACTATTTTATATAAATGAATTTCTAAACAAAAGCATTGCGTGGGCGTGTTCACACATGCTGCGTTCGGGGAGACTTTTTTGAAAACATTTATCAGATACCCCTCACGCAGCACGTCAGCTACCCGCGGAACGTTAGGCGCAAGTTAGGTGCATGGAGGCTAACATGAAACACGTCAAAATATTTATCTTAATTATTATTTGCTTCTTAATGACAGAATATCTTAATGCTCAATTTAAAGGTGTTGAATCAACTGATGGAAATTTAGGTTTTATGTGTTGTACAAAAATAATTGCCTCTGATGAACACCTGCCTGAGATAATAAAATCATCTATTGATAGTATTTTTTCTTTTAGACTTGGATTATTCAAGAGTAAAGTCAAATATTCATCAGGGAAATGGATAAATCTTGTTGAATTATTTAAATCTATGCCATCACATAAATTTACATGGCAGGTTCCTGAATTTGAATTGTACTATTTTTTTTCAGATTCAAATTTAGGAATTAATAGATATGTAATTGCACTATGGCTTGATCATTTTGGACAAATTATTAGATTTGATTTCCCTCATTTATCTAAGCCCAGAACGATAGAATTTATTAAATGGGATAAAGCATTTTCAGAGGCTAAGAAACATATACATTCTGTAAAAGTATTGGATGAAGGAGAAGTTACAGATTTTAAATATGATAAAACATCTGATAAAATGGTATGGGAAGTAAGTTATTATCTTGAAAAAGATGAATATTCATGGACGTGTTTTCATGTATTAATTGATGCTATTACAGGTGAATTCGTGAGGACAAGCGAAAGTGAAGGTATTTCTTATTATCACTAAACATCGATGCACCTAACCTGCGCCTAACAAGCGGGTAGCTGTTCGGTCATGGCGTTTTTGGTTTTTCAAAATAGTGACGAATTGAATAAAATGATGAATAGATTTTTAAATAACAAAACGTTTACGCCATTCCCACATGGCGCGCGCGGGGAGACTTTTTTGTCACAATTTATCTTATACCCCTTGCGCGCCACGTCAGCTACCCGCGGAACGTTATGCGACATTCGGCTCTTATTCTTTCCCACAGCTTAATTTTTTTCTTGCATGTTGTTGACTAATTAGTTAACTTATTGTATGGTAAGAGAAATAGTATTTTACAGACATTACTTTCTTTCTTTTTATGATACTTTAGACGTTTCTGAACAAGAAAAAATTGATTATGTGTTTGAATTTATTAGAATTGTCGAACGTGTTCCGGTAAAGTTTTTAAAACACGTGGAAGGAACCGATAGTTTATATGAAATCCGAGTAATGGCACGTTCAAATATTTTCAGGATATTTTGCTTTTTTGATGCCGGTCAAATAGTGGTTGTTTTAAATGGATTTCAGAAAAAAAGTAACAAAACTCCAAAGCAAGAAATTTTAAAAGCAGAAAAAATTAGAAAAGAATATTTTATTGATAAAAGTAAAGGTAAGATATGAAAACAAAGAGAAAAACACTCGTTACTTTTTCTGAAATGTTAGATAAAAAATACGGGAAATTAGGCACAAAAACGAGAGAAGTGTTTGAACAAAAATCAAAATCATTTATTGTTGGAGAATTGATCAAAGAGAACAGACTGAAAGCAAATTTAACTCAGGAAGAATTAGCAGATAGAACCGGCACAAAAAAGAGTTATATTTCACGTGTTGAAAATGGAAAAGCTGATATTCAAATTTCAACTTTGTTTAAAATACTGGAAGAAGGATTAGGAAAGAAAGTAAGTCTGGTTCTGCGTTAGGCTGTGGGAAAAGAGCCGAACGTCGCATAACAGGCGGGTAGCCGTTCACTCCCACGCCAGATAGATTTACGCAATGAATAAACTTTATTACATAACCGAATCTTTTACAAAGAGCATTGCGTTGGCGTGGTCGTACATGCCGCGCGCGCCGCAAAAAGCCTCAGTTGTAAGT
>CAYTID010000127.1:0-384 GCA_964437735.1 uncultured Ignavibacteriaceae bacterium
ACTTTGCTCGGGGCAGATAACAAAGCCGGTATTGCAGAAATATTTGACGCCGTGAATCATCTGGTAAAAAATACAGAAATTAAACACGGGAAAATTCGAATATGCATTACACCGGATGAAGAAGTCGGGACGGGGACAAAATATTTTGATGTAAATAAATTCGGTGCAAAATACGCTTATACTATTGATGGCGAGCAATTGGGTGAAATTGAAGATGAAACTTTCTGTGCAGATTCTGTAACAATAAAAATAAAAGGTGTTAACATCCATCCCGGATATGCAAAAAATAAACTTGTGAATAGCGTAAAAATTGCGGCTGAAATCATCGAACAGCTTCCGAAAGATTCGTTATCACCCGAAACTACAGAAAAAAAAGAAGGCTAT
>CAYTID010000127.1:394-4386 GCA_964437735.1 uncultured Ignavibacteriaceae bacterium
GTTGAAGAAACAGTTATAAAGTTTTTAATACGCGATTTTGACGAAAGGGGGCTAAAAGAAAAAGAAGAAATTATCAAAAGGATTGCCGAAAAGGTAATATCAAAATATCCTAAAGCTTCTATGGAATTTAAAGTGGATGAGTCGTATAGAAATATGAAATATATTCTGGATAACCATAAGATTGTACTAGATTATGCAATGGAAGCGGTAAAACGTTCGGGTATAGAACCAAAGCTACATAGTATTCGTGGCGGAACAGACGGCGCGAGACTATGCTTTATGGGACTACCTACACCAAATATTTTTGCAGGCGGGCATTCCTTCCATTCAAAACAAGAGTGGATAAGCGTTCAGGATATGCAAAAAGTTGTCGAAACTATTATCAACCTTATCCGGGTTTGGGAAGAGAAAAGTTGAAATCGATCCCCGGAAAAATAAACTGGGGGATGGATGACAATATCCGTTTCCCTTTTTTCATCAGGTTCATTAGATACCTCAAATTTTTTGATGAAGTTGTAAAAGTAAAGGAAAATTTTATATTAACATTTATTATTTTTAATAGTTGAATATTTTCAATGAGCAAAAAACTTATTAAAACCGTTTTATTAACATTACTTATCATTTTCGGTATGCCCGGTCTGGTTCATTCCCAAGAAAATCAGGAAAAATTAAACCGTCTTCTTGAAAATGCATATAGTAACATATCCACAAACCCGATCAGAGCAATAGTATCTTTTGAAAAGGTTCTGGAAACTGATTCCTTGAATGTCAATGTATTGAAGCAGGTGGGTTATCTGTACATAGACCATAAACTATTTGCTAAGGCACTCGACAAATTTTTGACAGCCGAAAAAATCAGTCCTTCCGATACTCTAACATTACAAATCGCGTACTTATTAAATAAGGTAGGTAAGAAGAGACAATCTTATAATTATTTCAGAAGAATTGAAAAGAGTAAATTTCCTGTTATCGGCGATAAAGCACGTCTCGGAACAGTTGTTTTGGAGCCCGAAGCATTTAAGCAAAATCACCCATGGTGGGGAAATATTTATGCAGCTCCTTACTATGATACAAGATGGCAAAGTTATTTCGGTATACTTCAGGTCAATGAAGGTATATATTTTGATAGAAAGAAAAGATTCTCCCTATTCGGAGCTCTCCAAATCACCGGTGACTTAAAATCGGAAGCCGGGGGAGGGGGTAAGACTCCTATAATTTTTTCCGATAATGCAGCAGTTGCAGGAATCGGTTTAGGAATTAAACCGCTGAGGGGACTGACCCTTATCGGACAGGGAGGTGTAGGTTATAATTTGATTGATGATGGGTCCAAATCAAGATTCAAAGAGGATTTCAGAGGATTACTTATATACGGTGATGGAATCTATGCCGAAATTAGTACGCCCCGAAATTTCCAAATATCATTCAAACCATTTACCGATATTTATAGCTCAACCGGATATTATTCCCGTTATAAAAATGCTATAAATTATACTAGTGTACGCGGCGGGGTTAGATTTATCGAATTCGGAAAAAGCGGTGTGGATATTTACGCACGGCTTAACGGGGCTATCGATAGTGAAAATTTATTCTATAACAACCTTGCAGAATGGGGCGGAGGAATCAAGATAATTCCGCATTACTCTTTTGGACTCAACCTTATCGCTGAATTTGAACGAGGTTATTTCTGGCGTAAATCTTCTCATCTTCCCGATAATTTATTCTATAACTCATTTAGGTTTTATATAATTTTTGAACGGTCATTTTGATAGACTTAATAATTGAAATATTTGTTTCTTCTTACGATTCATTATACATAGCAACATTTGCTGTTGCTGTATTTTTATTGTTAAGCGGAATTGATGATCTGTTCATCGATCTATACTATTGGTTCCATTCGATAATAAATAAGAAAAAATTTCATAAATATCGATATGATAAACCGGAAGTGATTGAGAATATTCCGGAAAAGCAAATCGCGATTTTTGTTCCTGCCTGGCATGAATACGATGTTATCGACAAAATGCTGATTCACGCATGCAAAACCATTCAATATACTAATTACGATTTTTTTGTAGGAGTCTATCCAAACGATCCTGATACAATTCAAAAAGTGGAGGAAGTCGGTAAATTATTCCCGAATGTCCATGCAATTGTGACGGAGAATCCGGGTCCGACTACAAAAGCAGATAATATAAACCAGGTGTTCCGGAAAATGATGCAGTTTGAAAACATTACCGGGAGGCGATATGAAATAATTATCGGACATGATGCTGAGGATTTAATTCACCCAATGTCTCTAAAAGCTTATAACTATTTTATACCTGAATATGATATGGTACAGGTTCCGGTTTTTCCGCTTAGAGTCAGTCATTCCGATATTATTCATTGGACATACGCAGATGAATTTGCAGAAAACCATTCAAAAGATATGATAGCACGTTCCAATTTCACAAGTTTTGTTCCTTCTGCGGGAGTAGGGACAGCCTATAACAGGTGGCTGCTGGAATTTGTCGGGACATCATTCGCCAGAAATATTTTTCGGTCAGGTTCTCTCACCGAAGATTATGATATTGCTCTCAGGTTAGCTATGGGGGAGGCAAAATTATTGTATGTTTATAAACCCTTTGGTATCGATATTGCCACACGGGCATATTTTCCTCATTCGATGTATGCATCAATCCGCCAAAAGGCAAGATGGCTGACCGGTATTTGTTTGCAATCATGGAAAAACATCGGTTGGGTAGGAGATGCCCGCTTTAAATTTATCTTGTACCGTGACAGGAAATCGATCATAACTAATGTAATTAATTTCTTTGCTTACATTGTTGTTCTTTATTTGTTACTTTATGAAGCAGTCAGGTGGGGATTCACTGACGGTTATTTATTACCCCCGATTGTCATAGAGGGAACGATGCTCTGGAAATTTGTAATGGTTGATACAGCTTTGATGGTATGGAGATTATCACAAAGATTTTTTTCAACTAAACGAGTTTATGGAATTGTCGCCGGATTTTTAAGTATTGTACGTGTTCCGTTATCTAATATTATCAATTTTACAGCTACTTCGCGGGCTTTATTTCTTTTTACCAGATCGATATTCAAGGGGAAACCGCTAAAATGGGATAAAACCACACACACTTTTCCTCAGTCAGAGCATGCACCTCCTCAACCGGAACATAATTGAATAAACAAAAATAAATTATTACATTGTTCATAGGAATCCTTGAATAATATGGAAAAGAAAAAAATTATATACATTGACGATGAAGAATCTCTTCGCATGTTAATCCAAAACCAACTTTCCATTGAAGGTTACGATGTTGATGTTGCCGAGGATGGTGACATAGGTTTGGAGATGATTGAAAAAAATAATTATGACTTGATATTGCTTGATATCAGAATGCCCCGGATGGACGGTTTACAGGTTCTCGATAGTCTGAGGAAAAAAAATATAAAAACCAGAGTTATCATGCTCACTGCTGTTTCTGAACTTAATACTGCAATTAATGCCGTAAAAGCCGGAGCAAACGATTATATAACAAAACCTTACAATTTTGATGAACTACTTAGCTGTATCAACAGAGTATTGGTTCGCTGATTTTTTTCTATTCAATAATGATAATTTTATTTTCATCCGAATTTCCCCGCTTGTCAGGATAATACATTAGCGATCCGACAGCGGGCATCACATGATAATTTCCGGGAATTTGTGTTTTTGTGATGTAAGAAAATGAAAAAACACCGGTGCCTATATTTTGAGCGAAGAATGCTACTATTTCATCTCTAATTTCTTTACCCGCCCACCACCTTATAGGTCTGTATAACTGATTATAATCATACTCCGATTCGCCGGGAATTTTATAACCGGATAAATCCATTACGACTTCAGCTCCGGGTATTAACGGATCTTCGAGCATGAAATACTCAAAATAATTATCGGAGGCGACATTTATTTGGACAAAAATTTCTTCTCCGGTTTTTAATGTTCCCTC
>CAYTID010000128.1:0-3991 GCA_964437735.1 uncultured Ignavibacteriaceae bacterium
CGAATATTTGTAATTTTCATTGAAAATTATGAAAATTACACTCTCTCAAATATGTCATACACGCTCAGGCGATAAGGGTGATACCGCCAATATTGGTTTGATCGCTAAAAAAAATGAGTATTATCAGACAATCAAAGAATATGTCACAGCAGAAGCTGTAAAAAAACACTTTGACGGAATATGTCTCGGTAAAGTTGAACGTTTCGAACTGCCAAATTTAAACGCACTGAATTTTTTATTGTATGAAACTCTAGGCGGCGGTGGTACGGTATCTTTAAAAAACGATGCTCAGGGAAAAACACTCGGTCTGGCACTTTTGAAAATGGAAATTGAAATTAATGAAAAGGTTGATTTATAAAAATGTTTGAAAATCAAAAAGAAAAAATAAAAGAAATAAATGAACGGTTGACCAACTTGCGGAGGTATCTTTGAATTAGATACCAAAGAGAAAGAGGTATCCGATTTAGAAAATAAAAGCCATGCAATCGATTTTTGGGATGACAATATTGCTGCTCAGAAAATTATGCAGCGTATCAGCGAGCAGAAGGAATGGATTGAAGCATGGAAAAACATTGATACAAAACTTAACGATGTCAAAACATTAGTCGAACTCGCTGAAGAATCCACCGAAGAATCATACGAAACAGAAATCATTTCCGAACTCGAAATAATCGGAAGTATGGCTTCCGATCTGGAATTTCGGAATATGCTATCCGGTGACGACGATGATAAAAATGCAATTTTAACAATTCATTCCGGGGCAGGAGGGACCGAGGCTCAGGATTGGGCTGAGATGCTTCTGAGGATGTATCTCAGATGGTGTGAAAGAAAAGGATTTAAAACTTTTTTGCTTGATCAGCTTGATGGTGACGGAGCGGGTATTAAAAGCGCATCAATAGAAGTGCAAGGAAAATTTGCATACGGATATCTGAAAGCCGAGAATGGCGTTCACAGACTTGTCAGAATATCCCCGTTTGACTCTAATGCGAGACGGCATACCTCGTTTGCGTCAGTTTTTGTTTATCCTGAAATAGAGGATGATGTGGAAATTGAAATAAATCCCGCAGACCTTGAACTCACAACATACCGTGCCGGAGGAAAAGGGGGACAAAATGTAAATAAAGTTGAAACTGCGGTAAGAATTAAACACATTCCCTCGGGTGTGGTAGTCGCTTGTCAGCAGGAACGGTCACAATTTCAAAATCGTGAGCGTGCAATGAAGATGTTGAAATCGAGACTTTATCAACTACGGAAGGACGAAGAAGAAGCAAGGTTGAGCGCAATAGAAAATTCAAAGAAAAAAATTGAGTGGGGCAGTCAAATCCGTTCTTATGTTTTTCATCCTTATAATATGGTGAAAGACCACAGGACTGACATCGAGACAAGCAATGTTTACGGTGTGATGGACGGTGATTTGGATGAGTTTATACAGAATTATCTTATGAAGTTCAGTAATATTTAAAAAGGAAAAAAAATGGATGAATCATTATTGGCATTAGTCATCGCAACAGTGGGAATAGCTGTTGTGCATGCATTTGCGCCCGACCATTGGCTCCCATTTGTGATGATCGGCAAGGCACAAAAGTGGAGTAAACCACGTCTTTCGTTAGTAGCTTTTATTGCGGGACTTGGGCATGTAGGATCATCGGTTGTGCTGGGTGCGATCGGAATTATTGCCGGCGTTGCATCAAACCATCTTGAAGGTATCGAATCGACACGCGGCGAAATCGGTGTTTATCTATTAATTGGTTTCGGTATTGCTTATGCTCTCTGGGGATTGAAGCATGCAAGGCATCACCATTCACACATGCCTGATCTATCAAAAAAGAAAGTTGTAACTGTTTGGACTTTATTTGCAATATTCGTTCTCGGTCCTTGCGAACCGCTCATTCCGCTGATGTTTTTAGCAACAGCATATGGCTGGGCAGGAATCGCGGCGGTAGCCGGAGTTTTTGCTGCCATTACGCTGATAATGATGGTTGGACAAAGTTTGTTAGGTTATTCGGGTTTTCAGTTAATTAAATATAGGTTTGCCGAAAAATTTTCGCACGCAATGGCAGGCGGAGTAATTGCATTGACCGGTTTGTTATTGTATTTTATTTGAGGCGCGAGCACTAAAATTACACGATAAATAAATTTCAATTCAAAAACTAAAACTTGCCCTTAGCAAATGCATGGGGTCTGAAATCTTTTTTTAAATGTCATATAATTGGTATATAGCAAAAAGATTTATTAAGTCGAATCGTAAATCGGGTTTTATTTCTTTTATCACAGGATTTTCCATTCTTGGCGTTACTTTGGGAACAGCAGCATTAATAATTACTTTATCAATTCTTGCAGGCTTTGAAAAAGAAATTAAGGATAAAGTTTTCGGATTTATGACACACATTCAGGTTCAGGGATTTCAAGAGCAGCCATTAACTGATTACGATCAAAATATAAATTTATTAAAATCAAACATAAAGAGCATTAAAGGAATTTCACCGTATATAGCAAAGGAAGGGATGATACGTGCCGGTGAAAATGTAGATGGTGTATTACTAAAAGGTATTGATGTAGAAAACGATCTATTAACTTTGAAGAAATATATAGTTTCAGGGAGTTATCTAAGTTTAATTAAGGACACTTCCGAAATTCTAATCGGAAAGAAGCTTGCTTTAAAGCTCGATGTAAATATTAATGACAAAGTTGTAGTATTGGGTTTGACGGTTACAGGGAATGGGTTGCAGCCCAAAGCTCAAGCTTTTCGGGTTGTTGGGATTTTTGAATCGGGTATGTCTGAATACGATGATTTATTCGCATACACACATCTTAAAAATACACAAAAATTGTTTTCTCTGGAATCGTCTGTATTGGGTTATGACGTTGTTCTCGACAGTCTGGGGAAAGCAAAAGAGGTTGCAAAGGAGATTCAGGATTTACTTGAGTATCCTCATTACGCACGGACTGCCGAGCAGCTTTACAGAAATTTATTTGCCTGGATCGAATTACAGAAAAAACCAGCGCCGATATTACTTGGCTTAATTATAATTGTGGCAGTCGTGAATATCATCGGAACTCTGTTGATGATTGTCCTGGAGAGAATGAATGATATCGGAATTTTGAAGTCGTTGGGTATGAGTAACCGGAGTGTACAACTGGTATTTTTATACCAGGGATTATTTATTTCGATTGTCGGAATCGGATTAGGGAACTTGCTCGCATATTCTTTGTGTATTGCGCAGTTGAAGTTGCATTTTTTTTCCCTTCCGTCAGATATTTATTATATGACCACAGTCCCGATTTTACTGCAGTGGGAAAATTTTGTGGTAGTTAGTTTAGTGATTACAGTTCTTTGCTTACTGACGTCGTTGATACCGGCACGAGCTGCTTCAAAACTTGATGTTATTACTTCTTTGAGGTTTAGCTGATGAATTACGAAATATTTATAGCTAAGCGGTATCTCTCGTCAAAAAGGAAAACTCAATTCATCTCTATCATCAGTTTGGTTTCAATAATCGGAATCACAGTTGGTGTAGCAGCGCTCTTAATTGTGTTGTCGGTCTTCAATGGCTTTACCGGGATTGTAACTAAAATATTAATAAATTTTGATCCGCACATCCGGATAGAACAATCCGGTGGAATCAATATAAATAATTTTTCACATATTGAAAATGTATTGAAGTCCGATGGAAAAATTTCAGGGTGGTCCCCATTTATTGAGGGGAAAGGATTGATAATATCTAAATCTTTTAATAAAGTAGTTTTTATAAAGGGAGTAGATGATTCAAAGATAGATTTAGTGTCCGGTGTTAAAAGAAATATCGTATTAGGAGATTTTAAATTTGTGGATGATGCCGAGATAGGATCGATCGTACTAGGGTTAACACTTTCAGACGGTCTTAATGCAATTATAGGCGATGAAATTTCGATTGTAAGTCCATATGGTTTAGCTTCTGCGATTACCCCGTTCAGTCAACCGAACGTAATAAAGTTTAAGGTTGTCGGGATA
>CAYTID010000129.1:0-3956 GCA_964437735.1 uncultured Ignavibacteriaceae bacterium
CCCCGCTTTTTCAATTCCCCGCTCTTGTGTAATTTCAGATAGCCGGGTTCATAATCTGAGTATTTATCCGTATGATTGTTTGTTGAAAATTTATCTCTCCACTTACACCCGGTAAACAATGAATCAAACAGGTATAAAAAACCTCCAAATGATACGAATAAAGATGATTTAATAAAATTTCTTCTTGATTTTAAGATCATTTGAAAATGCCCGTTATATTGTCATTCGCTGAGAATATTTAGTTATTTAACAGTAATATATTACGGTTTAAAATCAAATTCAAATATTAAATATCAACATCTTCTAACTATTTTTGTTATTTGTCTTTTTTCAAAAATAAAACCGCAGCGAACGCAAAGAACAGATTATCCTTTCTCTGCGTCCTCTGCGGTTAAAATTACTGTTCCAGCAAACAACACCATTTTTGTTCATCCGGTACTGAAAGCGTTCAGGATGGATTCAATCAAAATAACGCATAAATTTTCCTTTGCCTCTCAATTCAAACTTAATTAAATCTGGAATCTTTTATTTCAGTCCCAATCCTTTCGCAATACCCGCACCGTAAGCTTTATCCGCTAGTGTAAAATGTTCAACCATCTTCGTCTGTATATCTTGTGATACTTTCGATAAACTTCCTACTATGTTTTCAATTAAACGCGTCTGTTCATCAGGCGGCATCAGTCTGAAAAGATTTCCCGGCTGGATATAGTCATCATCAACGCCCCGTTTCTGTTCATACCTGTCGGCATCACCGGAAATTTTCAACGGAGGTTCCTTGAAAGCCGGATTCGCTGTCGGTCCTCCGAAACTGTTCGGTTCATAATTAACGGAAGGACCGCCGTTATCATCAAATCTCATATAACCGTCCCGCTGATAATTATTCACACTCGCATTACGCGGACTGTTTATCGGCAGCTTTTCAAAATTTACTCCTAACCTGTATCGATGAGCATCCGCGTATGCAAAAATCCGTGCCTGAAGCATTTTGCAGGGTGAGAAGGAAATTCCCGGTACTACATTCGCAGGCGAAAATGCCGACTGCTCAACTTCAGCAAAATAATTCTGCGGATTTTTGTTAAGTTCCATTATTCCAACTTCAATAAGCGGATAATCCTTGTGTGGCCATACTTTTGTTAGATCAAAAGGATTCCATTTATATGTTTCAGCTTCGACTTCAGGCATCACCTGTACAAATAATTTCCATTTCGGAAATTCTTTTCTCTCTACCGCTTCGAACAATTGCCGCGTATGGTAATCAGGATCCTCTCCGGCGATACGATCGGCTTCTGCCTGCATCATATTCTGAATACCTTGCTGAGTTTTCAAGTGAAACTTTACCCAGAAACGTTCATTCGCAGCATTAATGAAACTGTAAGTATGACTTCCGTATCCGTTCATATATGGTATCCCCCTTGGTATGCCTCGGTCTGAAAAAAGAATTGTAACCTGATGCAATGCCTCGGGCACCTGCGACCAGAAATCCCACCACATTATATGAGACCGCAGGTTGGTTTGCGGTTCACGTTTTTGCGTATGAATAAAATCCGGAAATTTGATAGCATCACGGATAAAGAAAGTCGGTGTATTGTTACCGACCATATCCCAATTTCCTTCTTCAGTATAGAATTTCAGCGCAAATCCTCTTACATCCCTTACCGAGTCAGCGGAGCCTTTTTCACCTGCAACAGTTGAAAACCGTCCGAACATTTCTGTCTTTTTGCCAATGTTGGAAAAGATTTTTGCTTTTGTGTATTTAGTAATATCGTGAGTTATGGTAAAAATACCGTGTGCACCTGCTGCTTTAGCGTGAACAACCCGTTCGGGTATGCGCTCGCGGTTAAAATGTGCAAGTTTTTCGATCAGATAATGGTCCTGCATAAGTGTCGGACCACGTTCACCCGCAGTCAAAGAAGTTTGATTATCATCAACGGGTATTCCGGCTGCTGTGGTTAAATTTTTCTTTTCTTCCATTTTTATTTCTCCTTTTGATTATTTATTTAAGTGCCCAACCAATGCACAGGTTGATTCGAGCCACATTCATTACGGTTTATTTTTTTAACAATTCCCTGAGATAATCAGTTCACCGTCACTCCTTTTTTGCTTAAAATATAACAATAAAACCGCAGTCCACCTGTGGCGGAGCGCAGAGTATTAATCAACCGTTCTTTGCGTACTCCGCAGCTAAATATTGATTTTTGACTCGTCATAGTTATATCTGGCTTATAACACTTTTCCACTCGTCCAAAAATAACGGACTCGCTTCCCAAAGGGATCACTTCGTGACAAAGTGACGGTATGTTTTTTACACTTCCTTTGACACATCATCTTGTCCCAATGGGATCCCTTCGGGAAGCACTCCGCCGAAGGCTGAGCGTCGTAAGACGTGCTTGTCCACTTCCAAAACTTAAGCAACACAATTCTGCTCTCCAACTCCGTTGAAACCAATCAGCGCAACAATGATTTTATTTCTTTACAGATAAATTTCCCCAACCATATAAAGCTTTGCATATCCGCCTATTTTCACTCTTAGCCCGTTATCGGTACAGTATAACGTTCCGGTCCTTTTCGAAATCTGTTTTGCAACCATCTTCTTCTTCCCAAGCCGCATCGACCAGTATGGTATCAACGTTGTATGTGCCGAACCGGTAACAGGGTCTTCATCAATCCCCGATTGAGGTGCAAAGAACCTGGAAACAAAATCCCCTTCGTCACCGGGAGCCGTGACAATCAAACCTCTTGCCTCCAGTTTACCAATCAACTGAAAATCAGGCTTCACCATCCGCACATCTTCTTCCGAATTTAAAACTGCCATATAATCCGTTTTACCTTTGTAAGTTTCTACAGGATTTATCGCAATGCCTTTAATTAATTCGGTCGGTGGTACAACAGGATTTATCCCGTCTGCAGGAAAATCGAGCGTCAATAGATCCTTTTCTCTCTTAACTTTTAACACTCCGCTTAAAGGAGAGTTGAATATTATTTCATCTTCTTTAAAACCGATATATTCAAAAACAACAAACGCCGAGGCAAGAGTTGCGTGTCCGCATAATTCCACTTCAATGCTCGGTGTAAACCAGCGTATTTCAAATTCGGAATCTTTTGGAACGATGAAAGCAGTCTCCGCCAGATTATTCTCAGCACCGATATTCTGCATCAATTCATCATCCAACCACTTATCAAGAATACAAACCGCTGCCGGATTCCCGCCAAATAACTTGCCGGTAAATGCATCTACCTGATATATTTTTATTTTTTGCATTTAGTTCAAATCTTTTTTATCTCAACTTCAGGTTTAATTTCCTTCTTCGATATCAATGCGGGCCAGAATGCTATTACCTCATTTGCTTTAGGCCTGCCCCCTGCAAATCCTGTGATTCCCGGAGGTCCTGTCAATATCAGTGGCGCTAATTCCATACCGAATTTATTTACGGCATCTCTGTTATGACTTCGGACACCAATTCTCAAAACTATTTCATTTATTATTTCAGTATTGTCTGCAAGCAGACCATGGCACGAATTCAACCCTAAAAACTCAGTTCTGATTTCATCAAATTTTAATCCCTGATCTGTAAGCCGTGTGCGTAGAATTTCATCCGCTTTCTGTGCCTTCTCCAATGCATCCGGGGCAGAAATTGTTAGAGTCCCGATCGCTGTGTATCCATCATTATACGACATTGAGACTTTATAAGTATCGGTTGCGGGTTTGCCTTTTATTCCGAACATTTTCACTGAATCCTTACCGCATTGTTCGAGCTTCACAGAAGTAAAATCGGCAATTACATCGGGAGTAATATAATTTGAAGGATCGCCAATTTCATATAAAAGCTGTTCGGCAATAGTATCAATTGTAACCATTCCACCTGTGTTTTCATGTTTGGTTATAATTATTTCTCCATTTGGAAATGCTTCGGCAATCGGGAAACCGATACGAGCTAAATCAGGAACCGAACGCCAGT
>CAYTID010000130.1:0-3943 GCA_964437735.1 uncultured Ignavibacteriaceae bacterium
GGGAGTTTCTTCAGTGAATTTACCATATTCACCGAGTGAACCATAAACTTCATCAGTGGAAACTTGTAAAAATATTTTTATTCCTTTTTCTTTAGCAGCATCGAGAAGAACTTGTGTGCCGAGAACATTTGTTTGAACAAAAATTGCGGCGCCTAATATACTACGGTCGACGTGCGACTCAGCTGCAAAATTTACAATTGTATCAATTTGATATTTGTCGATTACATTTGTTACAGTTTCCTTGTCGCAAATATCGCCTTTTTCAAAAAAGTAATTCGGATTTGACTCGATGCTTTTCAGGTTTTCTAAATTGCCGGCATAAGTTAACTTATCCAGATTAACAATTTTATAATCCGGATGCTTTTCAAGTATAAAATGGACAAAATTGCTGCCGATAAACCCTGCGCCTCCAGTTACTAGAATTGTCATTCGTTATTTGTTATTATTTAGTTTAGTCTAATTTAAAAATTGTATTTTCATCGTTTTCGTGTCGGATTTCGTCAACCTTTTCTTTTTTTTCTGCACCCATAAATAAACGGTTAGGATAATTTGTAACCATCCCGAGTTTGTTACCGATATTTTTATATGCGTGAACTACCCCTGGTGGGACCAGTATCGATTTTGGGTCGTCTTCTCCGGCAGTGATTATCATTTTGTGAAGATAAGTGGGGGAATCCTTCCGATTATCCCAAAGATAAATTTTAAAAGTTGAGGGACCGATGAATCCGAATAAATCTGTCTGAAATATATGCTCGTGAGGACCCCGCGCGATTTGAGAATTAGTCATTGATATATAAGACATAACAGGAGTATATTGACTGTCGATTTCATCATCCCTGTATGTTTCGATTAACCAACCCCGGGCATCAGTATGCTTTTTCAATTCCTTGATTAAAACTCCTTCAATATTTCCGTTTTTGAACATTTTTTCGAAAATCCTGTAAAATTCTTGACAAATCTACAAAAATATAACCCAAAAGTCAAAGAAAATATTTATCATTTTGCCAATTTGAATGAATTAAGTGAATTTTTTTAGTCTTTGTTAAACAAAAGAGGTAGCAAAGGGGGAGGGATTAATTTTTCCTTTCAATATTTGAAATTATAAAATTCACAGGCAAAATTTAATATAGATTTATCAGAAAGTCAATATTTTTATTAAATAACTAAATAATTTCGATGACATCGGAAGTTAACCAGCCAACTTTCCCGTCGGCAAGACGGATTTTTACCCATTTCCCTAAACCTTCCAGAATTTCAACCTTAACACCTTCGTGAAGGATGAACAGATCGGTTCCTCTTTCATCCGGTGAACTCTTTATCGAAACGGTTTGCGCGAATATCACCGCCATATTTTCACTATTCTCATATTTATTTTGCTGAATGGCAAACATTAATGAGAAAATTGTGACTGCTATTAAAATAATTCCACCGAAGAAACTTATTCGTCGCAGGAAAGAAAATCTTGATATTCGGAATATTGCAGTAAAAAATAATGCAGTCCATAAAAATATTACAGTAAGTATCGCCCAGCTTTTTGAAGAGAATGAGCTTTTAATGCTATCCCACCATTGTATAAAAAATAATTTCGGGATGGGTTCGATTTTATCAACAACTTTAAGATTTGCTAATGTAAGATTGTAAATGATATCGTCATCGTTCGGTGAATATTTTTTTGCTCTTTCATAATATAAAATAGCCGCCGCAATGTTATCCAATTTGAAATGTGAATTCGCAAGGTTATAGTACAATTCCGGACTTTCGAAACCGTTTTTTACTACCTCTTCATATAAAGAAGCCGCTTTTTCATATTCACCTTCACGATAAAACTGATTTGCTTGCTCAAATTTTAATTGAACTTCTTCAGAATAGCTTGCACTGGTAAAGAAAATAAACAGAAATATAAAATTCAGAACTCTCATCTTATTTCCTCTTCTATATCGGTTATCAGATCTACGGAACTTGTGTACATTTTATCCATTTCTACTGAATCGGTTGAAGGAGCAAATCGTGCAAATTCGCACTGATCTAAAGATGCTAAAAGTTTTCCGATAGTTTCTTCACTTACTTTTCTGGAAGTTAATTTATCCGTTACAGAATCTTTAGACAATTCCGATAATTGAATACCTAATCTGTCACTGACATAGCCCCAGAGAGCTCTCGATATTTCTTCGTAGAAAGATTCTTTCTTTTTCTCATCCAGTAATTGTTTTGCTGATTTAAGTCGTTGTTTTGCTATCTTTGTTGCGCGTTTACTCTTGAGTCTGACTACATCGCCTAAATTTTGTTCGTATTTTTTGTAGAAGTAGATAAATCCGAAGAATACAAAAATCGGGGCTGCACTTAAAATAAAAAACAGGAGGGAACCGAAGAAGTTATCTCCTCGCTTTTTAAAGCTTACCGATCCGCTCTTTATAAAGCGTATGTCTTCGCCGAGGAGTTTAATTTCTTCCTTGCTAAGTCCGGCAACCGGTGCGCTTACAATTTCTTTTCCTTTTGTAACGTTAATTAAAAATTCCGGCGATTTAAAAGAAACATAATCTTTTTTTTCGGTATCAAAATATGAAAATGTGAAAGGCGGTATTTTTTGTGTGCCTGCACGACGGGGTACAAGGAGAAATTCGAAAGTTCGGTTTCCGGATATTACACCCGAGCCTTGCGGGATGTTATCAGATATTTTCGGTTCATAACTCTCGAGATCAGGAGGTATGTTTATTTTAATTGGATCGATAAGTTTGATGTTGCCGCGTCCAGTAATTTTTATTTTTAATGTGACAGGTTCGTTTGTTTTTGTTTCGGGTTTATCAAGCCAGGATTCCATTGTAAATTTTCCGACAGCACCGCCGAAACCCGGGGGCGCATTTTCAGGAAGCGGTTTTACATTAATTTTCAAAGTACTGCTTTTTGTTTTGTAGTTTACATTTCTGACATTCCCGAAAAAAGGATCATTAAAGAATTGATCGAAAATGTCACCGCTTCGTCTGCGTGTTTGGACTTGTACTACAAATTCTGCTTCAAGCGGATCAAGCTCAAGCGTCCCGCTGCGCTGCGGGAATAATGTCGATTTTTTAAGAGGTGCAACTTTATATTGGATACCGTTTAATACTTCATTTGTAAATTGCGGATTTTGAGGAAGATCGATTTCCTGACTCCAAAATCCTGTTAACGCAGGGACTTTTGAAATTCCGTAATTGACAATATTTACACGTGTATATAATTTATATGTAGCTGTAAGTTGTTCCCCCTGATAAACATTTGATTTGTCAACACTTACTTTTAAAAACAGATTTTCACCGATTTGCTGCATTATGCTCGCTTCTTCGGATGATTGCTGCGGCTTTTGTGTCTGGGGCTGCTGTGTCGATTTGCCGACTTCTATAGATATGCTGCTTGTTTTATATTGCTTACCATCCGAATCAATCTGTGCGGGACCAATTGTAAATTTTCCTTCCGCCCTTGGTTGGATAATATACGCATAGGATATTGATTGAGACACGTTGCCATTTATAAATTGCATACTTGTCGACTGATTCGGACCGGAAAGAACAAGGAAGTCATTAAAAGGCGGAGGCTGAAAATTTTTTCCGCTGCCTTCAAAAGTAAATGTAATTTCAATCTGTTCTCCCATTGCAATTCTGTTTCTGTTCACGGATGCGGTGAATTGTGAATAAGAGAAAGAACCGATCAGAAATATTAATGCGATATTAGAAAATATTAAATTTCGAAGTTTCATTTTTTACCAATCCTTCTCAATCGAAATACGGGCAGGAACTTTCTTTTTCAATTTTTTCTGTAAGTCCTTTTCTTCGTTTTTCAGGGCTTCCAGTATTCTTTCGGCTTCTTCTTTAGAAATCTCTTCCTTTTTTTCTTCAGCTTTTTTCTGTTCCTGTTTTTGTTGTTCCTGCTTCTGTTGCTGTTCTTGCTTTTGCTCTTGTTTTTCCTGTCC
>CAYTID010000131.1:0-3800 GCA_964437735.1 uncultured Ignavibacteriaceae bacterium
CTTTGACCAGCTCGGCCGTAATTACTGCATACATTGGCTTTGCCTGTTCTGACAATGCAAGAATATTTACACCAATTGGTTCGCCTTCCGAAAAAATTGACTGACTGAATTCGGCCTTCACTGAAACCCTTGGCTTCATATCCCTTTTAACAACAATCCTCTGGAAAGATTCATACTCGCTGCTGTCGTTGAAAAAAGAGTGTTGTGTAAATGCCATGAGCAGATAATTTCCTTCGGGAAGGGTGTCTTGCAGGAAAACATGACCATCAGCAAACCTTTTTATGATTTCATATTTCTCTTGCCAGAAAACTTGTCGTGTTTCTTCGTTCATCAGTTGCAGGTACAATGTTTTGCTCAAGCCGGACGGAATAAAATGCTGCGCATCCAGTATGTAAGCCTTGAACCACAAATCTTCGCCAGTTTCGTAAATGCCTTTGTTGGTTTGGAGGTAAATAATTTCTGAAGTACTGCTTTGTAATTGTGAAAAAAGATGACCAGCAGGTTCATTCATATTTGCATGAGGATAACATTCCAAATAAAAAAACAGAAAAACTGACAAATGAATAAAGTAATTATTTAAATGACAGTGAGTATCCTTGTTATGTCGCTTTAACTTCATTTTTTGCAATATTTTACTTAAATATTTTTGTAATTATTGCTTCATTATATGTCCTTTTAGCCTCTCAAAAGCCTCACTATTAGTGGATGATTGAAATTCATGTTCTGCAATTACACAATCTTCTAAGCGGATAATGCAAGGATAAATGTTATTATTTGTTGGTATCTTAATTTTATTATCGATGTCAATAAAAATATTTTTGTGTTCCTTTAGTTTTATACCCGTTTTCTGCTGTAATATTTTCAGGGATGATATGTTAGTTAACACAAATAAGACTTCCATATTCCCAACATATTCTTTCATAAATGCTTCTCCTTCTTGAATACAACCATGACATCCCAATCCTGGTAAAATAATTATCCAGCGCACATTATCATCCACATCCAAATTCTTTATTGTTGACCTCAGGTAAGTGGTTTCAATTACTTTTTCACTTTTTTTGCATGAAACAGTGAAAAGAATAACCAAAGAAATTATTCCTAAAATACATTTAATCAAATTCATTTATATTTTTTTTAAAGTGAATATTTTAATTGTAATGTATTTTTCATCCATATCATTATCAAGATATTCGATATTCAATCCTTCTTTTGTAACAAAAGAGTTTTGCCAATACCAATCCCTACAATTTCCGATTTCAGTTTCACCCAAATAATTGAAATTTTCATCCATGATAATAACTGATATGGATTTTTCTTTTTCCTTAGTTCGGCTATCAGCTTTTGTAATGCCCTTTAATAAAAACCTGTAATAAACTTTTTTAAACACATCATATCTTATGGCAGTATACCAATCCTGTTGTATGTAGTGTATTGCAGCTCTTTCTTTTGAAGTTTTATTTGGATGACCTCGAATTGAATTAATCGAGCCAACAAAATTACTCCCACCATATATCTTATTGTAAGAATTGGAATTAATGTTTGTAATATATATATCATGAGATACTGGAAAGCTATAAATTAATTTATCACCATCTGGATGAAGTTCGGGATACACCGTTGTTGGCCTTCCTCCATTCCAATTATAACCAAAACCGTAGAGTTCATTAGGATAAGTATGTATATAATTGACTTTGTGCGATTTAAAATCTATATGGGCATCAAATGAGAAATTTTCAATATTATTTTCAGGAATAGATTCAAAATATTGTCCAGTAAGAATTAATTTATCTTTTAATTCAATAAAAGGCGTAACAGTCTGAGGATAATATTGAGGATATAAATTAAACCACTTTATTTCCCCTTTTCCTCTAAGTGAAATCTTACTGACAAAATTGCCATTTCCCGATATAAGTAGTAATTCGGTCTCTGGTCTATTATATAAATATATGGAATCCAAATTTTTTATATGGTAGCCCTCTATACTCCTTCTAATTTTAATATTACTTTCATCAGTATAAAATATGTTTTGAATTAATTTCAATGTTTGGTAGTCATAAATATAAATACTATTGGTGTAACAATTTAAAAACGTAAAATAACGAATTTCTTCAGAATTCATAAACAATTGCATATATCTTGGCCTCCTGGCCGTAACTGAATCTAAAAGAAATCTTTTTGTATCGTTCAATTCTATTTTAAATACTGTTTTATGAATTCCCTTCAAATTATTTATAATCTCTATTTCATTTTTCTTACATCCAGAAATAAGTGTAATTAAGAAAAATAAATATAAAATTTTTGACAACATAAACCTGATTTTTAATTTTACAAGATAAGACCAATCTTAAAATTGGTTTTATCTTAATTACCATTTAAATTCAATATCTTGGATCACATTGTCCTCCCATGCCTACATAATAGCAGATATCATATCCTTCATTACATTGACCAAAATCCCATATTGGTCCATTTGAAATGCATTCTGCATTTGCCTCATTAATTTTAGCTAATGAGGACAAATTAATAAAATGAGAATTATTTCCCTTATTTAAGGATAAGTTGAAGAACAAAACTGTCGTGATAAATAATATTCCCACGATTTTTATTACTTTGACTGTTGCTTTTTTCATAATTTAAAAATGTAAATTGTTTGTAATTAAAAAGAGTGACAACTTCATTAATGTATAAGATTTGTTACTTTGCTCCCGAAAGGGGAGCTACCAGAACAGGTGTTTGATGCCTAATTGACTTTTGTTTATGTGGTTATCTCCTTTCATTATTTTTTTAATTGCTTCATTATTTAATATATTGAGTAGTTATTAATTTCTGCATTTCTCTCTAAATATCTTCAATGGCCTGCGAGGGCACTTTAATTTCCTTGGTTAGAATTTGCCGGGCAAGGGCAAGCGCTTTTTTATGCTGCCCGGTTTCATTATATAGTTTGGCCAGCAGGTAAAGCGGGTAAAACTTATGAGGCACCATGCTGGCGGCCAGTTGGAATTGTTCTTCTGCATTTTGGGTTTCGCCCAACGCCTTGTAAGCATCGCCCAGCGCAATAAAACTGTATTCGTATTTGTAATCGTTTCCGGCCTGGTTTAACATTTCAAAAACTTAATGATTAATGGTATAAAATATACTGTCACAGCACAATTATAATTTTACATATCGCATTGCAATATATAAAAAATAAAAAACAAAATTTAAAATTTACCCGGCTATTTTATTTTATCCTTTTGAAAAACCTGTTTGTCATAAACTTTCCATCCAGGAAGTTAAATAACACAACCGTTGCCTTTCCATTAATATCTTCTTCAGGCAGAAAACCCCAGTATCGCGAATCGTTGGAATTATGGCGGTTATCACCCAGCATGAAATAATAATTGTTTTGGAAAATATAAAGTTCTGCTGTTTTTTCATTATTCCGGAAAACCTCGTTTTTCCAGTCCGAATTTACCGGTTCGTGGTCTTTAATCACATTATAGTACAATTGCAACGCTTCTTTGGTTAAACTGATTTGCATCCCTTTGTACGGAACCACCAGCGGGCCATAATCATCAACCGACCAGCGGATGTTTGGATGATAAGGATAAACCGTGTGTGTTGAATCATAAACAACCGGAACCATTTTTATGGTTGGCTGTTCATCCAAAAAACCTGCGTTTATTTTTATCCTCCCCTTTAAAATCTGCAAGGTATCGCCCGGAAGCGCAATGCACCGTTTTACAAAATAATTGTTTCGCCCACCCCACAACGGATGTGAAAACACCATCACATCGCCGTGTTTTATTTCTGAAAAACCC
>CAYTID010000132.1:0-3476 GCA_964437735.1 uncultured Ignavibacteriaceae bacterium
AAAGGTTCGTTATGCCGCTTAATTTTAATTTACACACAATTTGACATTAACTCAATTATTTTACTAAAATATTATAAAAATGATTAATAAAGTCAACTTATATTGACTGATAAAAAGGATGGATAAAGTTAGAAAACATTCATGTTTACTAATGTCGAATCGCATCACAACTTCAATAATAAAACATAAAATATATATTCCCGTGGTTATCAAATGTTTATAACAATCTATTGATATATAGAATTAATATTTATATATTCATTTCACCTTAAAATCATAAATATCAAATAATTACAGGAGTTTTAAAATGCGAAGTGTTATTATTTTCTTCTCCATTTTTGTTCTGTTCTGTCATTCAACATTTAGCGGGAATTCTAAGTCAACAGATAATCCGACGAAAAATGGGAGAGTTTTCAGTAAATCAGATGAAGTTATTCCGGGTGTAGTAATCGTAAAATTTAAACAGGATATTATAGTTAATGAGTTTTCGAAATCAACAAACTCGAACTCATTGAACAATTTGTTTGAGCGGATGCCCATATTTTCATTATCGAGAATGTTTGGTTATATTAATCCCGCAACTGCCGATGAAATTTCAAACGGAAAAATTGATTTATCTCGTATTTATTATTTATACATTGATCATGACGCCGACCCGCGTGAGATAGCTCAGGAATTGGACCATGCAGATGGTATAGAATATGCCGAACCAAAATACATGCACTACATTGAGACCACCCCGAATGATCCAATGCTATCCACACAAAGCAGTGCCTTTACACGGATGAATGTTATAAACGGATGGGCAATTGGAAAAGGTGACACAAGTGTCGCGATTGCAACTGTCGATGGCGGAACTTTCTGGCAGCATGAGGACCTTTTCGGAAATTTATGGATAAATAAGATTGAGGACATTAATGGTAACGGGCGTTTTGATCTTGGTCCTCCACCGCTTGGAGATGAAGACGGAATCGACCAGGGTGGCAATGGTTTTGTCGACGATGTTGTAGGATGGAATTTTACAAATAATACTAACAATCCGCGGGGATTGTCGAGCACGCCTTCTAATGCCAATCACGGAACAAATACCGCAAGCAATTTTGGTGCAGTTACACACAACGGAATCGGAATGGCAGGTACAAGCTGGAATTGTCGTTTGATTTCGGTATGTGCTTCGGCGACAACTGATAACGGCGTTGCTTTCGGTTATGAAGGAATCGCATATGCCTTTGCAAACGGAGCAAAAGTAATTAATTGCAGCTGGGGACGCGCAGGAGGTTATTCATTATTCGAACAGGATTTGATAAATGCTGCTGTGCAGGCAGGTGCTTTAGTTGTGGCATCATCCGGAAACGGCGGTTCGGATAATATCGGAGATAATAACGATTTATTTCTTCATTACCCATCAGGTTATAAAAATGTTCTAGGTGTTGGAGCTACGAATTCAACTTCTGATGCAAAAACTAGTTTTTCCAATTATGGAGTGACTGTTCCTGTATATGCGCCGGGTTCAAATATTTTAAGCGCAAATAATTCAGGGGGATATTCCAGCCTAGGAATAAGCGGAACGTCATTCTCAAGTCCTCTGGTCGCCGGACTTGCGGGATTGGTAAAGGTGAAAAATCCCGGCTGGACACCGAAACAAGTTGCGGCACAGATACGCGTTACATCCGATTCAATTGATTCAGTTAATCCGAGTTTTTCAGGAAATATGGGACGGGGGAGAGTAAACTTTGCACGTGCTTTAACAGAGTCGCATCCCGGTATAGATATCGTAAGCGTTTCTATTCTAACAACTAAAGGAAGTAATCTATTTTTGCAGGGAGATACAATAGTGGTTAAAATAACGATGGAAAATTTGTTGCCGGCTACTGCAAATAATTTATCAATTGTTGCAACAAGTTCTGATGCTTCCTTCTCTGTTTTGAGCGGAACAGCGAACGTTCTTAGTTTAATACAAGGAGAGCGTGTTACATTACCGGATCTTAGATTCAGAGTAGGAACTATTACAGCTTCTAAGGATGTGATATTAAAATTATCATGGGTTTCAAATGTAAACGCACGCGATGCATTCGCATACAGAATTACCATATTTCCATCGCTCCCATTATGGGCTACTCAGGCAAGTCCGACGCAGACATCTTTGCACAGCGTGAAAGCTGTTGACCGGAATATTGTATGGGCTGTCGGAGGTAATGGTTCAGCCACGATGCCTACCGTGATTAAAACTACAGATGGGGGTTCAAACTGGATTTCAGTTACAGGAAATTTAACCAATGTTGATTTATACTGTGTAACAGCGCTTGACGGGAATCGAGCATGGGTAGGAACCGGTGGTTCCGTAAATGGTGACGGAAAAATTTTTGCAACTACTGACGGCGGATCAACTTGGAACCTTCAAACATATCCTTCTCCTCTGAGTCCGTTTATGAACGGAGTTTGGATGTTTGATAACGGTATTGGTTATGCGCAGGGTGATCCGGCAGGAGGGAATAAATTTGTTGTATTGAAAACAACTGACTTCGGTACGACTTGGAATCATCTCGCCAATGAGCCGACCGGCGCAAGCGGTGAAGCAGGATGGAATAATTCATTTTGGTGGACTAATCAAAACTACGGTTGGTTTGGCACGAACAAAAGTAAAATATGGAGAACGACCGACGGAGGAACAACCTGGCTTTCCGGATCAACCTCCACGAACAGTTATGTTGTCGCATTCAAAGATAACATGAACGGGATTGCGGGACATCAAAGTGGTGTTTTGAGGGTTACTACAAATGGTGGTTCGACGTGGAGCAGCGTGACGAGCCCGACAACATCGAACATTACAGGCGCAGCTTATTTACCCGGTACAACATCAGCGTGGATATCTATTACAACAAACCCATACCGGTCGACAAACGGCGGAACAAGCTGGACAATCCAATCACTTTATCCGTTCAGCGGCTCGCTTCAGCATATCTCGTTTGTCGATACAAGTTTCGGATGGGCAGTTACATCGAACGGTGAAGTATTGAAATATCAGGTGCCGGGTGTTACGAGTGTTGATCCCGATTTTTCGGTATATTTGCCCCAAAAATTCGAACTCGGTCAGAACTATCCCAATCCGTTCAATCCGGTTACAACGATCAATTACCAGTTATCAATGAACAGTTATGTAAATATGAAAGTGTACAATATTTTAGGTGTTGAAGTTGCAACATTGGTAGATGGGTATAAAGAAGCAGGTTATTATAGTGTCTGCTTTGATGCTTCTTCCGTTGCAAATGGTTTAGCTAGCGGTTTATATTTTTACAGAATGCAAGCCGGCAGCTTCGTTGATATTAAAAAATTAATTCTGATGAAATAGTATCAAAATATTTTTTAGGAACGAGATAAGATTTTATATAAGAAAAAAGCCTCCGTAATTGGAGGCTTTTTGTCCTGACTTCGTCACTTTTTCTGGAAGTATCGAAAACGGTGTAAAAACAGAGAAA
>CAYTID010000133.1:0-677 GCA_964437735.1 uncultured Ignavibacteriaceae bacterium
TATTGGCAATTTCTTTTTATCAAATCCACAAGGGACAGAAATTGCCGGAATTCCAATCAAATTTTCGGCAGCTTCAATTTCATTTCCACCCTTGAAAATTTCACTCAATTTTGCTTCGATAGATGGAGAGGTTGTCAACGTAGTCGGACCTATAATGACATCGTATTTATTAAATATATTTTTGAAATCACTCATAATTAATGTTCTTATGCGCATGCATTTCAGGTATGTTACTGCTGATATTGCTTGTGCTCCAATTAATTCACCTCGCCGCTCAGGGTCTATTATGTCCTTCACTCTCCCATCCCTAACTATCGGTTCGAATACCGAAGCTTCTTCTGCAGCTATTATTGCAGTTGCGATTGACTCATACGGGTAATTGGGGATTGTAATTTCATTCATTTCAATCCCGAAAGTTCTAAACACATTCAATGCTTCATTGAATGCAAAGCCAACCTCCGGATCACCGTATTTATCGAAATTTTCTTTTACAAATCCTGCCCGAACTCCGGAGATTTTTTTCATCAAATCTTTTTTATTGAAACCAAACTTTGAATCGACACTAAACGGATCGTCATCGGATGAGCCATTCAAAAACTTCATTACAATAGCACAATCCTCTACCGAGCGAGCCATCGGTCCGATTTTATCCATTGTCCACGAAAGCGGCATAGCGC
>CAYTID010000133.1:862-3369 GCA_964437735.1 uncultured Ignavibacteriaceae bacterium
AAGCGCCTGTTGCTGTAGCAAATGGCGGACCTCCTGCAAGTTCACTCATCGCTGCTTTACCTACTAAAATCGCACCGGCGTTTCTCATACGCTTAATAACCTCAGCATCAATTTTAAACGACTGTTGTTTAAAAATATTTGATCCCCAGGTTGCAGGATAGCCTTTAACAGGAAATAAATCCTTCGCTGCGTATGGAATTCCATGAAGCGCACCCCTGTAATTCCCGCTTGAAATTTCATTTTCTGCTAATTCGGCTTCCCTTAAAGCAATATCCATTGTAATCGTGACGAATGCATTTAGACCAGAATATTTTTCAATTCTTTTTAGATATGCCTTTGTCAGTTCAAGCGGCGAGATTTTTTTCTTTTTAAGAAGCTTACCTAATTCCGTGATTGGTAAAAATAATATATCAGTGCTTAACATTGATACCACTCCCGTTAATCTTAATATTATTGATTATTTTCTTTCAGACCAACATTCCGGCTTGCTTTTTTAGGCGGATGTTCCGGAATGAAAGCAGGGAGTGTGTCGAAGGATAATTCAGCTTCCCTGACTCTTGCCATCGATTCATCGAATTGCTTTAAAAAAGTTTCTGCCAATTTTTCTTCATCGTCAGATAATTTTCTATTCAGTTTTTTTTCAAAGTACGATATTTTTTCTTCGTCTTGTAAAGTGATAAACATATCGGCAGCAGCTTTATCACTAAATACCAAAGGTGCAAGCGACGATAATCCGATTAGTAAACCAAATTTTCGGCGGGTTAAATTACTCTGTGGAAATTCCTTCGCCTTCATCATTTCCTCCGTTCATAAATTGTTCAATAGGATATGAAAAGTCAAATTTTTCAGATTTTAAAACTAATTTTTTGACCCAACTATATACATCATATTTTGTCTCAGCTTCTAATACTTTTTCCGGATCTGCCCAGGTTTCAGGATTTCTTGGTGTAAGAAACGAACAACAATCATCATATGGCTCTTTAGAAATATCATAAGTATCAATATCGCGGGCTACATTCATTATTTCCTCTTTATCAGATCCGATCAATGGTCTTAAAACAGGTAATTCCGTTGCATCATTGATGACACGAATATTACGAAGAGTTTGAGATGCAACCTGTCCTAAACTTTCACCTGTTATTAAAGCATTTGCGTTTTCGAGATGAGCAATCTTCTCTGCCGTGCGAACCATCATTCTGCGATATAAAATTACTCTCAAAGCCATTGGAGCATTTATCACAATATCCTGCTGACATTCGGCGAATGGAACCAGATAAAGTTTCGAATGAAATTGATATTGAGTTAATTTTTTAACTATTTTTTTAACCTGATCAATTGAGTTATGCGACACATAAGGATAACTATGAAAATGGACAAATATTACATACGATCCTCTTTTGATTAATTTAAATGATGATACGGGCGAATCAAAACCTGCAGATATTAATGATACAACTCTTCCGCTTATACCGGCGGGTAAACCATTTGCTCCCGGAATTTTAGCCTGATAAACATAAGCCGATTTATTGGCGATTTCGATAAATATGGTTTGGTCGGGTGCAGTTAAATTTGCCCTGATTTGAAATTTATCGCATAAAAAACCACCCACTTCAGCATTAATTTCTTGTGAGGGAATAGGAAAATTTTTATCCGCTCTTTTTGCTCGTACACAAATAGATTTAAATTTCCTGTCGGAAAGAAGTGTGTAAGCTGTTTCTTTAAATGATTCGAGAGTAGGAACAACCTCGTAACCGACACAAATATTTGCTAGACCAAATATTTTTCTCAATCTTTTTATTATCTCTTCAGAGTTTTCCTGATTTTCCCCGAGTTTGATTACAAACCTTCCATAGCCGCCTGTAACCGATTGTGGCGATAAAACTCCCTTCAAACCTAATCTTACGTTGCGCAACAAGTGTTTTTCAAAGTAGCCCCTGTTCCTGCCCTTTAGTCCGATTTCATGATGATGAGTGATAATAATTGGTTTCATGTTCCTAATTTAAAATTAAAAATTCAAAAATAAAAATAGATTGGAGTCTCATTGATTGCCGCTCCGATCTAAAATCAATATCTACGACCTTTACCCAAAATCAATAAAAACACGATCCCTGTTATAAATCCGCCGATATGAGCCCACCAGGCTATACCTCCGGCATCACCGGCAATTCCAAGAGACATTGTACCGCTGACCAATTGCATTAAAAACCAAATTCCTACAAAGAAATAAGCAGGTACTTCGATAAACTGAATGAAAAATATGATTGGAAAAATTGTCAATATTTTTGCATGCGGGAACATTATTATGTAAGCTCCGAGGATACCGGCAATAGCACCACTCGCACCAACCATCGGAATTTCAGATACAAGATTAATAAAAATTTGAAATAGAGCAGCGCCTATTCCTGCGACAAGGTAAAAAATAAAATAACGAAAATGTCCGAGTCGGTCTTCAACATTATCACCAAAGACATGGAGAAACAGCATGTTTCCAATCAAGTGCAGCCATC
>CAYTID010000134.1:0-3364 GCA_964437735.1 uncultured Ignavibacteriaceae bacterium
TTTGAAACGGAACACGAAGGTCATAAACACACACACACTGCCCAACTGACAGTTACAAAAATCGAGAAAGTTGAATTACCCGAGTATAATGACGAGTTTATAAAAAATATTACAAAAGAAAAAGTAAATTCATCAGAGGATTTTAAAACACAGTTAAAAAAGGATATTGAAGCTTATTGGAATGATCAAAGTGAAAAAAAATTGACGGACGATATGATGACGCAACTGGTTGCTCCATATGATTTTTCAGTTCCAAAATCCATGACAGAGGCTATATTGGATTCTTTCGTTGACGGTTTGAAACAAAGATATCCGAACAAAGAATTGCCAAAGGGCTTTGAAATGGATAAATTTCGTGAAAACCGCTACGGAGATGCAGTATGGCAGGCAAAATGGTACTTGCTGAGCGACAAGATTATGAAAGCCGAAAACATAACAATTGAAGATGCGGATTTCGACTCTATTGTGGAACTTGATGCAGGACGGACGGGAATTGATAAAGAAAGATTAATGGATTATTATAAAAAGTCGCCGACTTTTAAAGAAAAACTTCTTTCAGAAAAATTACGGAAATTTTTGAGGGAAAATAATACCATAACAGAAAAAGAACTTGAAGAAAAGGAAAGAGGGCAATAATGAAACCAATTTATAATCAATTAGTACCAATTGTTGTTGAACAGAGCGGCAGAGGCGAACGCGCTTATGATATTTTTTCACGACTTCTTAAGGAGCGGATCGTTTTTATCGGAACTCCGATTGATGATACCATTGCTTCGTTGGTTATTGCTCAGTTGCTCTTTTTGGAATCGGAAGATCCCGAGAAAGATATTAACCTATACATAAACAGCCCCGGGGGAAATGTTTCTTCGGGTTTAGCAATATATGATACGATGCAGTATATCAGACCTGACGTTTCAACAATTTGTATCGGTATGGCGGCAAGTATGGCTGCTGTTCTTCTTGCGGGGGGCGCAAAATCCAAAAGAACCACACTACCTAATTCTAGAATAATGATACATCAGCCATGGGGCGGTGTACAGGGGACTGCTTCCGATATTAGCATACAAGCCGAAGAAATTTTGCGCATGAAAAAAAGAATTAATGAAATATTATCAAACCACTGTAACAAACCTCTCGAACAAATCGAAAAAGATACCGACCGCGATTACTATCTCTCATCTGAAGAAGCAAAAAACTATGGTTTGATAGATAATATTTTAACTAAAAAGACAAAAATTGAAAAGAAATAATTTTATTTATGAGTCAAAAAAGTAAATCCACAGAAATAATCAAATGTTCCTTTTGTAATCGCCGCTCTGAAGAGGTTCACAGTATGATTGCCGGACCGGAAGCTTATATATGTGATCAGTGTATATCCAGTTCGGTCGATATACTGAAAAACAATATTTCCTTCATATCAAATAAAAGGCGGGCAGCCGGTGAAATTCCGTCACCGGTTGAGTTAAAAAAAGCTCTTGACGAATTTGTGATTGGTCAGGATCAGGCAAAAAAAACCTTAGCAGTAGCAGTATATAATCATTATAAGAGAATTAACTCACAAAAATCATTTGATCAATATGACGATGTTGAGATCGAAAAAAGCAATATACTGCTCGTCGGTCCGACGGGGACAGGAAAAACTTTATTGGCTCAAACCTTGGCAAAAATTTTAGATGTACCTTTTGCAATCGCCGACGCTACAACATTAACAGAAGCCGGTTATGTCGGTGACGATGTTGAAACAGTTTTACTCCACCTTTTGCAAAATGCGGACTACAATGTCGAACGAGCTGAGCGCGGAATAATTTATATTGACGAAGTCGATAAAATTTCCCGGAAGAGTGACAATATGTCGATTACTCGTGATGTATCCGGAGAAGGAGTTCAGCAGGCGTTACTGAAAATACTCGAGGGGACAATTGCAGGCGTTCCTCCTAAGGGTGGCAGAAAACATCCTGAACAAAGTTTGATTCATGTAAATACTAAAAACATTTTATTTATCTGCGGGGGTGCTTTCGAAGGTATTGATAAAATAATTGCCCGCAGGATTGATAATACCTCAATTGGATTTGGAGCACACCTAAAAGGGAAGAAGGAATATACACCGGATGAATACCTGAAATTCATCGAACCTGTCGATTTGTTAAGATACGGGCTAATACCTGAATTCATCGGACGATTACCCATCACGGCTGCTTTACACTCTCTGGATGAAGAAGCACTTCTGAATATTTTAACGCTCCCCAAGAACGCAATTGTTAAACAGTATAAAAAATTATTTATCATGGATAGCGTAGAATTGGAGTTCGAAGAAGATGCGCTCCGTGTAGTAGTCCGGAAGGCAATTGAAAGAAAAACCGGAGCCAGATCGCTCAGGTCGATTCTCGAAGAAGCGATGCTCGAAATTATGTACGACATTCCGAATCATAAAAACCTGACAAAATGCATCATAACAAAAGATGCGGTAGTCAAGAAAAAAGATCCCCTGTATTTTTTTGAAAAACAGAAGGCAATGGCATAAATATTTTTTTATTTTTCCGGATACCGTGCAATTCCTTCAATCTTTCCAAATCATATCCAAATGGCAGAAGGAGCGTTTCAATTGCTTTCAGAGCGAATTCCGTATATTTTTCGATATCATAGCCGTCTTCAAATGCGTAGAGTGCAAGCGGTTTTGCTTTTTCGGGCTTGCGCTTACCCGATTGGTCAATAATTATATATTCAATTCTTTCTCCTGCCGACAAATGTACTCCGGCTTTCTCAATTAGCCGCGAAACAACAGCGCTTATGCTGTTATTTGAATATTCCTCAGCTTCCTGCGAAATATTTCTGCGTATAACAAGTTCCATCGGATTAACGGTACCGCGTTGAAGTCGTGTAATAAATCCTTTTGCAACTTCTAAAACATCGGGTACAAGCAAAGCAACTTCGTTGACCGACTTTGCCTGAGATAATTTTTCCAGCATTTCTCCTTGCATTCTTTTTATGTATTTTGGAGTATCGCGGCGACGGGTTTCTATGCCGCGTATCTTAACTTCGCCGGTACGATAATATCCGACATATCTGTTAGCGGTCGGAAGTTGAGCATCCACCTTCGAGGCAGGGAAGAGTATCCAATTGTAAATTCCTTCGAGTGAAATATCTATTCCGACTTTCTCTTCGATTTCTTTGCAAAGCGTAATGTAGTCGCTTTCTTTTGCACCGTCTTTTTTTAACCAGACACAATCAACAATTGCATGCAAAAGTCTGAATCCTTTTGATTCGGCAATTTCTTTTGCCTGTAAAATAGCATCGCGTGAAAAGGCATTTACCGATTCGTGAGCTTCAATTTTTCCGAAACGCGCATTTTTATAACCGAGATATC
>CAYTID010000135.1:0-1588 GCA_964437735.1 uncultured Ignavibacteriaceae bacterium
CTGTTTATGATGAATATATTGATACAATAATACATAAATATGTTTGTAAAAGTTGTGGTATTCTTTGGAACCATACCCCGCAGTTAGTGTGTGAATCATGTAGAAAGGATTTTTCAAAAAGTTTGAAGAAGGACATAATTGCAAAGAAAATCTGTGGTAATTGCGAAAAAGAAATGATAGGCAATAAGACAAAATGCATTAATTGTGGTAATAAAAATTTGGTAAATAGGCCAACCTGCAATAAATGTAAAGGTGAAGTAAAAATGATCAAGCATTATTGTGAATGTTCTTCTAAGGAATATGTAACTAAGTTTAGGACTATACAAGTAAAGTCTTCGCGAGTTGAAATAAATAGTAAAACTGGGAAGAGTAAAAACTCTTATGCTATAGATATGAAACCCAAAGATTTAATTAGGGATAATATACATTTTTATATTTGGTGTTTAATTGATAATGACGATAGACCTCATTTTTTAGTAATGTCTGTTGATGAGTTTATTGAAACAATGGGGGAATCTATTAAAGGGATTTCTTTTTTCAAGGATCAAGATAGGCAACATTTTAGTGCCAACGATTTTGGTAAGTGGGCAAAGTATTTAAATAGTTTTGATAAGTTAAATTAATAGGGTACAACTAATTTTCACATCATCCTAGCTAGATCAATATCCACAATAATTTTTACATCATTACTTTTTAAGTTTTTTCGCCCCTGACGGAGCTTATTTAATTTCTTTTTATTTTCTACAAACATATAGCCCCAATAGTGCAGGGAGAAAAAAATAAAGTAAACTCTAAAGTGGCGATACAAATGTTGCTACTTATGATTTCCTTGAAGACGCCTTCCCGCTACCGCCAAAAAGTATTCCCGCTCCTAACACAAATCCGAAATCATACCATCCGCCGTTATTATGAACCTCATACATACTTATACTGTCAACAAACAAAGAAACAAAAAAGGTAACAGGCGCGATAATTCCGTGCCATAAACCAAGCCAGAATCCCGCAACTTTTCCCGAAGGATCCGGCTGGTCCATCACCGTATTAATCCCTGCCGTACATCCTGCCAATGATAAAATTATAATTAAGAAAAGAAAAATGGTTATTATTTTCATAAATCATTACTCCTTCCTGATTTATAAAAGGAAATTTATATATGAACAATTTTCTCGTCACTGATCATTCCGCTCACCCATCCCAGCAGTCGCTCGTCTTCAAGGAAAGAACCTGTAAACTGCAAACCGAGCGGTAAATTTTTAGGAGATGTACCTGCCGGTATTGTAATTGTCGGTAAACCTATAAAGCTCCAGGGCAAATTCATTACGGGATCGCCGGTTGAGTGGAGTCCCTCGGGCGCGGCTGTGGTGGTTGAGGGATTTACCCATAAATCAATTTTGTTTTCAATTTTAATTTCTTCCAGCTCGCGGCGAAGCATTGCCTGCTGGACAAATATATCCGCAAAATCGGCAAAGTTAACCTGTTTGCCTTCTGAAATTATCTGCTTTGTGTGAGGTCGGTATAAATCTCTGTAATTCTCAAACCACTCATCGTGCATCTGCGAAAGCTCGGCTGAGATTAATTTTTTATGCTT
>CAYTID010000135.1:1688-3333 GCA_964437735.1 uncultured Ignavibacteriaceae bacterium
CCCTTCGATATCCTGAGTAAATATTCCAAGCTGGTCAACCGATTTTGAGAAAAATATTATGCCATCGTTTGGTATGCGGTTGTATGTCGGTTTAAATCCGACGATTCCGCAGTAGGAGGCAGGACGAATAACCGAGCCGATAGTCTGGGTTCCGAGCGCAAGCGGACAATAAGCGGCGGCAACTGCAGCTGCCGAGCCGCTGCTTGAACCACCCGGCGTATGGTTTATGTTATGCGGATTGCGTGTTGGTCCCGGCTCGAAATACGCAAATTCGGTTGTAACGGTTTTCCCGAGTATTAAAGCTCCTCCGTTGCGAAGTATTGTAACCGCCGCGGCTTCGTCTCCTTCAAATAATTTTTCCGGAAGATTTGATCCCGCCTTTGTCGGGAATCCGTCAACGCGTATGATATCTTTTACTCCAATCAAAACACCAAATAGGGGAGGACGCGATGAGGAATCGGGAAATTTTTTGATTAAATCGGATGCTTCTCTCAGCAATCTCTCTCTTCTGTTTTTTTCGGGCAACAACGCCTGAATCTCCGGCTCGAGTTTTTCAATCCTGTCGCAAACCTGATTGATATAATCGATCAACGAAAGAGAGCCGTCTCTCAATCCTTGTGCAATTTTGGTAAGATGTGATTCGGTTGTATACATTTACAATTATCAATCCGCCACAGGCGGATCAGTTAACAATATTTTTAATGACTCGTTTATATTTAGACGCAGAGGAACGCAGTGAATAATATTATCTTTTTAAATTTTAATCTGTATTTTTAATTTTTTATTTTTGATTTTTAATTTATTTTTATATTATTCCTTCTGCTTTCAACTTCTCTATCTCTTCATCCGTTAATGAAAGTAATTCCTTAAAAATTTTATTATTATGTTCGCCGACACCGGGGGCGGGTTTGCGTATTTTTGCTTCCGGAATGCTCGACATCTTAATTGCATTTCCCGCAATTTTTACATTTCCGATATCTCTATCCTCAACTTCAACAAGCATATTCCTGTGCATTAATTGTTCAATCTGCATTACTTTATCAAAAGTGTTTATCGGACTGCAGGGAAGTTCAATCTCATCAAATATCTTCTGCCACTCAGAAACCGTTTTCCGCTTAACAACTTCTTCCAAAACCGGAATCAGTTCTTCAATATTTTCTGTTCGTGTTTTGTTGGATTTGAATTTCTCATTAACAATTAATTCATCTTTCCCGATTGCCTTACAGAATTTTTTCCAGAAACCATCATTGCCAACTGCTATTACGATGTAATCATCAGCAGCTTTGAATGCCTGAAACGGTGTTATTGTCGGGTGACGGTTCCCCAACGGCTTCGGCACTCCTTCAACCTGGCAGCGGATAAGGGCATTTTCCATTAACGAAATCTGGCAATCCAGCATAGAAACGTCAATTTTTTGCCCTTCGCCGGTCTTATTACGGTGGTATAAAGCAGTCACAATTCCGATTGCACCGTATAAAGCCATCCCGACATCTCCGATAGACATGCCGACGCGTGTCGGAGGTGCACCTTCCCAGCCTGTTATACTCATCATTCCTGCCATCGCCTGAATTAGCATATCGTAAGCAGGTTTTTCAGAATCGGGCCCGGTATGTCCGAAACCCGACAACGCAGCATAAATAATTTT
>CAYTID010000136.1:0-3267 GCA_964437735.1 uncultured Ignavibacteriaceae bacterium
GGTCAAAAGAGTAATTAAGTTCCAGTGCGTCACGTAACAAGCTTTTCCACCCGACAGCGTCCGTCAGTTGACTGATGGGCTGCAGGTTAGCGGCAACATCGATATATGGCTAAAAACTATAGGGAGAAAGTTATGCCAAATTTTATTCCTAATTGTTTTTGGAGATTTAATTGTGCCCCTGGTCCAGATGATTACGATTTCTATGCCACTTGGGGGAATTTGACTATCCAAAGAAATTATTTAAGATATGTCAAAATAATTCTAAATTTTTATAATCAAATAGATGGATGGATCCAAAAATCCAAGACCTTTACTCCACCAAATGCACCTACTTCAGATCCTTTTACTTTTTATGCTGAATTATATCACAGTTGGTGTAAAAGTTCTAGATGCGATCATACTACCTATTTTGGGAAAAAATATAAATTCAACACTTCTCTATTTATTTTATCTAGTGGAATTGGACAGTCTGATTATCTTGATGAAGAATATATTTTTAATAGTGATGGTGTTTCAACTAGTCTAAAATTCTGTAAAACCGATGAATACTATGTTGAAGTTAGTCCAGATTGTACTGATAGGTTGCCATATTGTGAACCATAGGAGGAATATACAATGAAAAAAGTTTTTTTATTACTAGTACTAATTTCAACAAACGTTTTCAGTCAGGTTATATTATCTAAAAACTGGTTGTTATATAATAGTACCAATTCACCTCTAACTTCCAATAAAATATTATCTATAATTTCTGATGTACATAATAATTATTGGATTGCGACTGGGCCTGAATTTTTAAGTGGGAATGTAATAGCCAATGGCTATTTACATCGTCTTAATAATAATAATTGGGAAATATTCAATGAAACAAATTCTCCACTTACTAAAAATATTGTCGAGGATGTAGCAATTTCTAAAACGGGTAAAATCTTAGTAGCTACAACCAAAGGACTATACATAAAAGATAGTAACGGTTGGGATAGTCTGAACACGAGCAACTCGTTGCTGCCTGATAACTTCATATACAGGGTTACTGTGGATAAAATAAACAGATATTGGTTAGGAATACCAAATTATGGGATTGCGGTTTATGCTAATGGAAACTGGACCTTATATAACGATGATAATACGTTTTATGGTATTGGTGATTTTAATTTTATAGAAGTTGACAGCCTAAATAACATCTGGATAGGTACAGACCTTTTTGGTTTATATTGTTTTGATGGAAATAATTGGGCTCAACAAATTACGGGCTATCCTAAAAGTATTGTTGGTTGTTCGATAGATAAAAACAATACCAAATGGGTAGCAATACATTTACCCGGAGGTGGAAAAATTGGTAAACTTTCAGACACAGCTTGGGTTTATTATGACAGCACCAATATTAGTTTTAACATTTTTCGTTTATCTTATAATGCCGTGATTATTGATAAAAACGGCATTAAATATTTTGGTACTACAAAAGGTCTTGTAATATACAATGACACAATCTGGACGAAAATTGATACATCAAATTCACCTATCCCGGCGCAGTGTTTTAATAATGGAAGTTTAGACTTCAATAATAACAAAATCTTTGGGATAGGAAATTGCCCGGCTTATTATTATGGATTAATTTTTTATAATCAAGATAGTGTTATAGTTACTTCCGTTGTAAACAATGCACAAAGCACAAGTGATTTTCATCTTTACCAGAATTATCCAAATCCTTTTAATCCGGAAACGAAAATAAAATTCTCAATTCCAAAATCAGAATTAGTTCAAATAAAAGTCTATGATATACTTGGGAAAGAGATAAGAACGTTGCTCAATGAATATAAACAAGTTGGGACTTATGAAGTTGAATTCGATGCAAGTAATTTACTAAGTGGTGTATATTTTTATAGAATGATTAGCGGCAGTTTTTCAGAAACTAAAAAGATTTTATTGTTAAGATGAGCACACCAAATAACCCGCCAATCAAGCGAACGCGGGATATGCTGACTATTAAGGACATTTTGGATTTTAGATTTTAGATTCCGGATTTTGGATTTAATATTTTAAATTTACAAACAACGATCGACGATTCACGATCAACGATTTACGAACGACGATCGACGATCAACGAACGACGATCAACGAATACCGATTCAAATTTAGCAAAACGTGAGGAGAGAAGCAAAGATTTGACTTTAAAATATTAAATCATTAGTTTTACCAAAAGTTAAGATAACACTCTTATTCGTTTGCAACACATTTTTTGAATGCTGGATACGATATACGGACTTTAAAGGAATTATAGGGGCATAAAAGCGTTAGAACAACAGTAATAATGTGAGTGATAGCCCGCTGATATTATGGAAAATAGAATAAAAACAATAAAACATATGGAATCTATCACGCTTGATGGCTGTATGATAATCCACCATATGGCAGGCTTGCCCGCCAATCTTTGTGGCGGGATAATTAATAGTTAGGGCACCAGCACCATGAGAATCACCCTTATACTTGTTTTGTTGATTCTTGCTTCTTGTACGGATCTTGCCATCAACCCAAAACTAACGCCAGATGAGGAAGTTCAAGAAGCGGTTTTCAGATATCAAATGGCTGAATTCAATCCCGGCTCTTTGTTCAAGTTCTACTACGTAGCAATTGCCGTAGCTGACACAACTCATCATTTTCTTAATCACCATGACCCTTCACGTCAACTACTAAATCGGTTTGCCGGAAACGTGCCACCCGTCAAGATGTACTCCGAAGCGAATGTTGCGGGAACGGTTTCTGATAAACAGACCGGTGATCGTGGAGTTCTCTTTCGTGCAGCAGCTGTTCAGTGGATCTCTTCAGATGTTGTTCACGTCGATGGTGGCAGCTACATAGGGAGCAGGGGAGCTGATACATTCCTGTATTATATGAGTCGGCGGAATGGTGTATGGGCGGTTGATTCAACAAAATGGTTGTGGTCGTATTAACGCCCCTGCTGGCGCCCTAACCAACGGCTCAACCCGACCAGAGGAGCAGCAGTGAAAACTCAAGCTCAGGTGCAGTGGATCGTGAAAAGAAATAATCATAGCCCACTTGCCCAGGCGGGGAAAGTACAAACTAATACTATTGCGATCGGCGGGTTAGCCGCCATCCACTATATAGCCAAATTTGATTTGTCATTGTAAATATAATAGACTATATTTAGTCTAAAAAAGGGCTATACCATGAAATTAAGTGAATCAGTAAAATCAATCAGTTATCTGAAATCAAATGCTGCAAATTTAATTGAGGAAATAAACAAAGATC
>CAYTID010000137.1:0-3189 GCA_964437735.1 uncultured Ignavibacteriaceae bacterium
ACCGGTTATCATATACAAATCCTTAATTTTAAATAACCACAAAGCCATGAAGGCGCAAAGTTTCGCTATAGGCTGTCTTGCTGAAAGGCAGTTATGAAACGGATAAATCCTTAATCATAGTTTTTTTGGTTGCGGATAATTTCGGTAATTCTTCCACGCACAGCCAATAGACTTCATCCGCATCGATGTCGAAATAATGATGGGATATGATGTCCCGGAAACCTTTGACCCCTTTCCAGTCAACGACAGGATAACGCGGTAACAGTTCGTTACTCGTGATTTTATCGATCGTTTTAAGACTCTCGCCGACGGCCATGAATTGCATGCAAATGCCGTCAAGCTTTTCCATCCTTTGCGGACTGTTGGTAAAGTCATCGCTTGAAGAAATTGATTGAAACCGTATGGCTATAGTATCCAGCGCCGAGTCAATCTGTTTCAGTATATTCAGCGTCAATTCCGGATCAGGCATACATCGCTTCTTTTTCGATACGTTCTTTTAAAAAAGCATTCATCGTTTTTCTTAACCGTACAATATCCACGCGCCTGTTGAAAAGCCGTTCAAGATCTTCTTTAATATATACAATGATGAAAGGATTCGGAGTTTTGGTTTCAATACAGACGTCAAGGTCACTATCTGTCCGTTCCTGTCCTCTTGCGATAGAACCGAATACGCCGATTTCAATAATACCGTACTTCCCGCCGTTCAGCGTTTTGTAATTCCTTAATTCGTCAATGATCGTATCTCTGTTCATAGGTGTATCTTAAATAAATTTGTTTTTATATACAAGCATTCCGTGATATTTCATCGAGCGTTCCCATGACTACCGCCGAATCCGTGACGGACTCAAGCTCGCTGATTTTATGGGCGATGAACATCAGGGAAACGGAGTCGTAATATTCGCCTTTTTTGAGAATGCTTTTTAACATGTATTAAAATCCTTAAACAGTAAATTTAACCATATAGTCACGAGAGCTCAAGGCAATCATTATTAAACTTCGTGTTATTATTGAGAAATGCATTTCTTATTTCAATAACAGCATCTTATTCGATTTAATTAAGTCTCCGGTTTGTAATTTATAAATATAAATTCCGGAAGATACCGGATTGCCATAATTATCTTTTCCATCCCATGTAATTTCATAATCACCGACATTTCTCTTATCGTTGACCAATATTCGGATTTGTTGACCTAATATGTTGTAGACTATCAAAGATACTTTACCGGGAGCAGATATGGTGTACTTTATGGTAGTACTTGGATTAAACGGATTAGGGTAATTCTGATTTAAAATGATACTATGTAAAATCTCATTTCTGGAATTATCAATGTCTAATACAAATTCCGATAAAGGGCGTCGCCAGATACCCCTATAACTAGTTCCTGCAAAAACATATGCATCCTTAATGGCTAATCTTTTTATATATATACCTTCTATACCTGAGTTCATCATTGTCCAATTTACGCCATTATTTGTGGATAAAAATACACCGCTGGGATTTCCAATTAATATTTTATCACCGTTGATTGCAAGAGACGATATTACCAAATTTGTCAAACCGTTATTCCTTGGAATCCAATTTAAGCCTTTATTCGTTGAATAGAAAACCCCTACTCTGGTCCCGGCAAAAACATCTTGTCCCTTTAAAACAAGATTATAAACTTCCAAATTTGTTAATCCGTTATTTCTTGTTATCCAACTGGTGCCATTATTTGTTGATAAAAACACACCTCCCCCATATGTTCCAACAAATACTTCTGAATCACTACATACGATTTCTATAACAACGTTAGAAGGTAAGCCGCTTTTAGAAAGTGTCCAACTGCTTCCGGAATTTGTAGATATATATACTCCATCCGTATCGGTTCCTGCGAAAACATAAGATCCTCTATTAGCCATACAATTAACCCATTTACCTTTTCCAGTAATTCCGTTATTAACTTGTATCCAATCCGAACCATTATTAGTTGATAAAATAACTCCTTCACCCATTGTTCCGGCAAAAACAGTAGAACCGTTTACAGCAAGAGTTCTGATAATGGTATTTGTTGTATTTGTTAATCCTGTACTCAAAGTAGTCCAGTTTAATCCGTTATCGGTTGTTAAAAACACATATTGGCGGGGATCCCAAGTGCATGCAAAAATACTGGTGTTATTAACGCCCATCTCTAATACAGTTCCGGTGTTTAAACCATTTTCAGCTGGTGTCCAATTTATACCATTATTGGTAGATAAAAGCACACCTCCTTCTGTTGCAACAAATATGTCCGTGCCAATATTTGCAAGTGAATTAACCTGTAAACCATAACCAGCAATACCATTATTCACAGCACTCCAACTGTTTCCATTGTTTGTGGAAAGATATACTCCGCCGCCATAGACGCCGGTAAAAAATTGGTATCAATTATAGCAATTGAATTAACTTCCCCAATGCCAACATTCAACGGCAACCAATTAGTTCCTTTATTCGTGGACAATTGTACACCAGCCCGGGTACCGGCAAAAACATTGAAATTGCCTGTTCCGCCTTCTCCCGGCTGTATGGCCAGAGAGAATACACGGATATCGGCTAATCCATTATTAACTGACAGCCAGTTCGTTCCGTTATCCGTGGACAAAAAAGCACCTCCAATTCTAGTTCCTGCAAAAACAAAGGAATCAATGACAGCAAAGGAATAAATCTCTAAATCTGTCAAGCCGTTATTTTTTTCCGTCCAGTTCTGGCCATTGTCAGTTGATAAAAATACACCGCCTCCCCGGGTTCCCACGAAAACATTCGGAGAGTCAATCCCCCTCTCCGACAGACTTAAAGCAAGACAAAATGTATAAGGAAAAGTCAAACCGTTATTCACTGGTGTCCAGTTGTTACCATAGTCGGTGGAAAGAAAAACTCCATGGCTCCATGTGGCGGCAAAAACATTGTTGCCGTTAACCGCAAAGGAACGAATATTCAAATCTGTTAGCCCGTTATTTATGGCAGTCCATTTGGCTCCATGATCTGTAGACAAAAATGCGCCACTGTCATAGTTGCCAGCAAATATACTATTCCCGTCTCTTACAAGACAATTCATCATTCCTCCTCCCGGGCCGCTGGTTGGTACCCATTGGGCGTTAAGGGATGCGTTAACTGACAACACGACCAGAAATGATATTATTATTGATTTCATAACTAATACTCCTTAATAATAG
>CAYTID010000138.1:0-3131 GCA_964437735.1 uncultured Ignavibacteriaceae bacterium
CCAATCCAACAAACGACAGATCAACCTTTGATGTGGGGATTATGCTTTTTACTTTCCAAGTTCCGCTGGCTATCCATGATGTGTCCGGTATTTGAATAAGGGGGAATTCTGTTGGAGGTAAGGGGGGAGGGAGGATTTGAATTAAAAGATTAATGCTTTGAATTGTTACAAATTTTTTACTCAAGAAACTTCCCGCCGGAACAGATATATTCTGATCGTTAAATCTTTTGCCGACTGCTTTGAACCTGACCGGATAATTTGAACCGCCATAATTAATAACTGTGTCTTTTGAGAATATTGTATACTGGGAATTAACTGCTTGGGCGAACCTGTAATAAGAATACCATCCCTCTAATGATTTAAAAAATGTTATCAATCCCAAAGTATCAATCAAGGGAATTGAATCTGCATCACTAAATGTTGAAAAATATGACCAGCCGTTTGTACTCTCAAAATGTAAATACATCGAATCTGAATATGGATTCTGTCCGATGGTTATATCAGTCCCGTTTTTGGAAAGAACTAAATTTGCAAATTTGTTTCGATAATTGAATTTTGCCGATAATGAATCACGCCTGAGGAAAGCCAATGAATCAATCGGGTTATTTAATGTATCAAGAGGGGTTACTCTATAATTCCAGATATATCCGTTAGCTGTGGGAAAATATGTTTGTGCCTGTTGAGCATCAGTGCCTGAATAACATATAAGAAAAAATGTAACAATAAGTATTACTCTAATTGACTTACCAAAACAGATAACCGGTTTCATGGATGTCCTTTAATATTGTAGTTACTGAATTTATTATAAAGAATTGTTTTTTCAATAACAATATAAGTTGCTATAAATGCGAAAAAAAAATCCCGTTAATTATACTAAATTAACGGGATTTTAAGAAATTTTAAAATAATGATTTACTTCACAAGCATCATTTTTTTAACGCTGCTGAATTTTGTTGAATTTTCTGAGGAACTTGCAGTAATCTTATAAAGATAAATTCCGCTTCCGACGACTTTACCTGATTCATCGATTCCATTCCATGTCAACGAATGATTTCCGGCTGATAACTCGCCTTCATATAATGAGACGATTCGTTGTCCGAGTATGTTGTAAACCGAAACATTTATTTTGCTTATTGCCGGTAAGCCGAACTTTATCTCTGTTGAAGGATTAAACGGATTCGGATAATTTTGATCAAGGAAATAAGTAACAGGAACTGTCGTATTATTATCCCCAACGTTCAAAGTTCCGTCGGTAATATTAATAAAGACATTATTTACAGTATAATTATTGAAGGTTCCAACCTCGTGAACAGGTGAATAAGAAGAGTTAAATCCTTCTTTATCAGCAACAATTTTATACGATCCGGTGGCAAGATTTTCCAGATTAAACGATCCGTCGGTTTCTGTTATATCAAAACCGCTTATCATATTCGTCGTAGTTGAAATTGCATAAACAGTTACACCCTGAACACCCGTTGTTTGTGTTTGTGTGAAGATTTTTCCGCTTACTCGCGCAAATCCAGGTGTAGTCAATGGCAGGACGCAGATGTTTTTATTGCTCACATTACCTGCCACGGCAATCGTATCCGCATTTATCCAACGGATAATGCCGCAGCTGTCAACATCGTACCATGCAGGAGTATATGCTGCCAATGGAATTGCTTTTGCATAATAAGTTCCGGCAAAAATATAATTGAATATATAGTTACCAAGCGAATCTGTTACTACAGAGCGGGCAGGTTGCATACCACGGTTTGTTTTGTGATAAAGAACTACTCTTGCCGGTATGCCGAGGTTTTCAGGATTTTTAATTTTGCCCGATAAACTGTTTTGTACCGCAGGATTGATCAGCAAATCAAAATTTATACCGGTCGTATCAGCGTTGATTAATAACCGATCAGCTAAATATGGTGTTCTTTTATCTTTGTAAAATTCCGGAATATATCC
This sequence comes from uncultured Ignavibacteriaceae bacterium, assembly GCA_964437735.1. GTDB lineage: Bacteria > Bacteroidota > Ignavibacteria > UBA10030 > BY39 > CAYTID01. Next base: position 1,948 of record CAYTID010000138.1, read on the forward strand.
AATCTTTGAAGCGACTGCTATGTAGGAATGTCCTGCAGGAACTTGAGCGATGTAATTACCGTTTACATCTGTCTTAACAACCCGAACGACACCATGCATCAATCCGATGCCGGGCAAATTGAAAGTTTCATCAGACATACCGAAGAAATTTGAACCCTGATGATTTTGTATTGTGCTGACCAAGCTGTTAGTCCGCATAATTGCTACGAAAGCATTTGCAATAGGAAGATTCGTTATACTGTCGATGACTGTACCGTTGACAGATACCAACGTTGGCGGTGGAGGCGGTGGTGGTTTTGTTAATCCAAAGTTGGCAACACCCGTATCGCCTAATGCAATGAGTAACGGAGTGGCATTTGCCCGTGTTAATGAATTATCAAACCATTCAGGAATAAATGGCCATTTTGTAGCGAAGACAAAAAATGAGCCGGTATCTAAGGGTGCAAAATAGTATCCCTGATTGTTAGTATAAACTTCTTTGAAGAAATTGGTACCATTCGATCTGAAAAATCTCACACGTACACCGTGTAGCGGCAAACCGGTTGTATCGTCAATGATTGTCCCTTTGATGAATCCCCGCGCGACTGTAGAAGGATTTGGTGGTCCTACCCTAAAGGTCACAACATTGCTATGAGGACCCTCTCCTAAGTTGTTAAAAGCAGCTACCTTGTAACGGTACACTTTTCCTTGTTGAACCGCATGATCGACGAAAGAACTGTGACCTACTTCCGCGATTTTTATAAAAGGCAGGGAATCCACAGATTTAAATACGCGATAACCAAAACCAGCGACATTGGATGGAACTGTCCACTGTAAGAAGGCATGCCCTGAATTTGTTTGGGATACAGTTAGTTGTGGCGTTGGAATGGTAATTACCTGAGCGGTCGTGGTGGCTGCAATCATAAATCCAACCAGCAATACCACACAGTACATAATGTTTTTTTGCATAACAACCTCCAAAAAATTAATGTTAATGTTTAGGCATCGGGGAGAATCCGAACTGAGATATAATATGTATTTTTCGTGATAATGTCAAGAAATTTTTTAAAAGGTTCAATTTGAAATAAATATGCCAAAAATATTGATTATACACCTTATATTAATTATATTTTTTAAAAAAGGTGTTATGAAAGAGTTAATGTCAAATTGTGTGTAAATTAAAATTAAGCGGCATAACGAACCTT
>CAYTID010000139.1:0-3019 GCA_964437735.1 uncultured Ignavibacteriaceae bacterium
CGATCCCGCCGTACCGCATCCCGAAGGAGATTTGGATGTACTGAGAGATATAAGCATGATGGAGAGTGAGTTTATACTTTCCGATATGGCTCTTATTGAATCGCGCATCGACAGGATGAAAAAGAATTTTCAGAAGTCGGGCGCGGCAATTAATCCGAAAGAATTATCATTACTCGAAAGATGCCTGAGCGCGCTTGAAAATTCTACTCCTTTGAGAAATCTTGAGTACGACAAAGAAGAAATAAAAATCTTGCGCGGTTATCAGCTACTCTCGGTAAAACCGGTTTTGGTAGTCCTGAATTTATCGGAAACTGACGTTCATACTTACGAAGAAATTTTAACAAAAGTAAAAAGCATATACAACAGCAAACAAATTAACGTTGATATTTTTTTCGGAAAAATTGAAATGGAAATTGCCGAGCTTCAGCCTGACGAAGCTAAATCGTTTATGCTGGAGTATGGAATTCAGGAATCTACTCTTAGCCGGTTAATCCGCAACGCGTACGATTTGCTGGGTCTGCAATCGTTCTTTACCGTCGGCGAGGATGAGTGCCGTGCATGGACAATCAAAAAGGGGATGACCGCTCAGGAAGCCGCGGCGGTAATACACTCGGACTTTTATGATAAATTTATCAGAGCAGAAGTTGTCCATTACGACTATTTTATGGAACTAGGTTCGTTCGCAAAGTGCAAGGAAAAAGGTGTTTGGCGATTGGAAGGTAAAGAATATATTGTGGACGACGGGGATATTATTTCGATTAGACATAGCTGATTGCTAATAAATAGAGTAATTTTTAAATTGATGAAAATAATTATTGCAATTTAATGGATTTCTCCATCATTCTGCCAACATATAACCGTTTATCGCAGCTCAAGCGAGCTTTACAAAGCATATTTAAACAAGACTTTGGCGACTACGAGGTCGTAGTTGTAAACGACGGCAGTAATGATGGCACTGACCTATATCTCAAATCGTTAACATTACCGAAATTGAAATGGATTTTTCAGGACAATAAAGGTCCCGCTGCCGCACGTAATGCCGGAATTAAGATTGCAAAGGGCAAATATATTGTGTTCACGGATGACGATTGCGTCGTGCCTCTTGACTGGTTATCAAGTTTCAGTAAGATTTTTAAAAATACAGGAGCAGATATTACCGGAGGGGCGGTTAAAAATTGTTTAGCGAATAATTTTTATTCCGAATTAAGCCAGGAAGTAACGAATTTTTTTGTTGGACATCTGAACAGAACCGAAAAACAAACTACTTTTCTTACATCAAATAACATTGCATACAAAGCCGATGTTTTAAAAACAGTCGGGGGTTTCGATGAAAGATTCAGATCGCCTGGTGGTGAAGAGAGGGGGCTTAATCATAAAATAATTTCTCAAGGTGGAAAAGCTGTATTCGCGGACAATATCACGGTCGATCATTACCATGAAATGAATGTCAAAAGATATCTTCGACAACAATTTAATTATGGAAAAGGAGCATTCATTCTTTATAACTATTTAAGACTTGAATTCAGTAGGGAAATTAAGCCCATACCCGCGCTTGCATATCTATTATTAATAAAATCCTTTTTTAAAATTAATTTTTTTATTGCGTACAGAAAACTGATTATGTTCTGCATTGCTCAAACGATGGTTGTGTGTGGATATTTTACAGAATGGATTAAGAGCCGGCGATGATGTTATGGCGGATGATAAGATAAAGAAAATTTTATTTATCAATCTCTATGTAGAAATGGGGGGAGGGGAATACTCGATATTAAATTTATTTAAAGGATTGGATAGAAATAAATTTTATCCTGTAATGTTGTTCAACAAACGCGGACCATTTACAGAAAAAGTCGAATCAATGGGAATTGAAACCGTTGTAATTCCATTTCAATCTGTAGACCTGAAACGCCTATTTTCCCCGAAAATATTTTTTCGAAATATTAAAGCTTCTATTCAAATTTACAAATACATCAGATCGAACCATATTGACATTGTTCAATGCAGCGACGTTCTCGCTTTATTGATGATAATTCCTGCCAAAATTTTATTGCGAATTCCAATAATTTATAGTATAATATTTTACTACGAGTGGATTAGGTTGATGCTTTTTAATTTAATAGCGGTTTTTTTTGTAAGAAAAATTATTACTAATTCTAAAGCAGTTAATAATTATCTGTCGGCAAATTCTATGTTTTTGAATGACAAAACATCTGTGGTTTACAACGGAATTGATATTGCAACGGTAGCTGAAAAAAGTTGCGCTGAAAATATTCTTCGCCGCGAATTTAATATCAGTCAAGATAAAAAACTGCTCGGAATGATAAGCAGATTCGATATATGGAAAGGACATAAAATATTTTTGAAAGCTGCTTCAATACTTCAGGATAAGAGGAACGACCTTGAATTTTTTATAATCGGCGGATATTTGAACAGAAGTGAAGTTCCTTCAATACAAAAATATTATGATGAAGTTATGGGTCTTTACAATGAGTTGAAATCGAAAGTAAGGTTTGTTCCTCACAGGGATGATATTTATGGGATAATGAAAGACCTGGATATTTTTGTATGTCCCTCGAACTCCGAGCCGTTCGGACTGGTGATACTTGAAGCTATGGCAGCCGGTGTTCCTGTTGTTGCCGCGGACTCCGGTGGCCCGCTCGAGATCATTGAAAACAATAAAGACGGGAAATTTTTTAAAACGGACGATGCTCATTCCCTTGCTGAAACAATCGAATATTATCTGGATAATAAAAATATTAGGAATTCCATTCTGGAAAACGCAAGAAATAAAATTCAAAACGATTTTAATGTCAGGCAGTATGTGAATAACATGACAGAAATTTATCGGTCTGTCAACTTAGGGATTGATGAATAACTCCGAAGAAATATTAACTATGCCGCTTGAGGATGAGCGAAAACATAAAACACCGGGATTCATTAAATTTCAAAAATCCCTATATATATTGCGGGAATTTGCGCTAACGGATTTTCGGTTAAAATACCACGACTCTGTTCTCGG
>CAYTID010000140.1:0-2923 GCA_964437735.1 uncultured Ignavibacteriaceae bacterium
TCTTAAAGAAAATAAATTTAACATGATTACGAATCGAGCCGGTTTTCCTGAACAATTATTTAATACCATAGTCAGTTCACTACTCGTAGAGCCTGACGGAAATTTTTGGGTTGCAGGAGGCGGGCTCCATTATGTTGATAGAAAAAAAGGAAACATTACAAGGTTTTCCTCAGTTCTTCCTTCCCCTGCTTCAACGGTGGGAGAGAGGACGATGCGACTTAGACGTGTAAGTGATTCCTTTTTCTTGATCCATACCTTAGGTCATCTGTATGAGTACGATGTACGAGAGAATAAAGTCATAAAATTACAAATCGACGGCAAGGTGTTCTCGAATGTACGGCAAGTGCATATTCGGGAGAATTCTATGTCGGCTATCATTTTTCTTGCTGACGGCATAGTCGAAGTTGATTTGATGCGGAAGCGTAAGGTTGCAACGCTCGTGAGTTTTGCTGACGGAACAACCTTTCCACAAGCAGGGGTCTGTACTTCGATTATCGAGGATGGACAAGGTACGATATGGTTTGGTACAAATTCCGGACTGTTTGCCTACAACAAGGAAAATAATACTTTTTTTCTCTTCTTAACCCTTTCAGCAGGTGATATTATAGATCCCAAACAGCCGGTACTTTCTATGGCGCTTAGTAAACAAGGAATCCTATGGGTTGGAACAGATACAGGATTGCGTAGAATTGACCTCAGAACGCAAACAACAAGGAGTTATACCTCTGCTGACGGATTGCCGAACGACAAAATATGGAGCACATCGATAGATAACAGTAACTCTGTATGGATCGGAACGAACCGCGGCTTGGTGCGTCTCCGGGAAGGAAATCGAGCCCAACTTGATATCCGCATCTTCACCACAGAGGATGGATTACCTTCTAATGAGTTCAATATGGGTGTTACTGGTATGGACGCTGATGGAAATTTATACATGGGCACTGGTAAGGGGGTAGTATATTGGTCTCCCAATTCACTTTTCGAAAATTCTTATATTCCGCCAGTCGTACTTACAGGAATAACGCTTTTCGGTGTTCCAATGTTGTTCAGTGGGGATATAGCATATTTGAACGACATTTCACTCTCGTATGAAAAGAAAGTATTGACTTTCACATTTTCAGCGCTTGAGTACACCGATCCAAAACGCAACAACTATTCGTACAAATTAATCGGTTATGACCAAGCGTGGAACGATATCGGTACACGACGCGAGGCATACTACAATAATCTCGATCCCGGGGAATATGTTTTTAGAGTGAGAGCATCTAATAATGATGGAGTCTGGAATGAAGAAGGATTATCTATAAAAATAAAAATCATTCCGCCATTTTGGAAGACATGGTGGTTCAACACTGCTTTTTTAATATTTATAGGGGCTGCTATCGGTGGATCTATCCGGTATGTCGAAAAAAAGAAATTGCTTAGAAATCTTGAAAAGTTAGAGCGAGAACACGCGTTAGAACGCGAACGGATCCGTATATCTAAAGATATGCATGACGAAGTGGGAGCAAGTTTAACGAAGATTGCAATACTTAGCGAACTTACAAAAACTGAAATCAATAATTCTAAAGCTGTTGAGAATAATCTGGAAAAAATATCAAACACTTCAAGAGAAGTAATAAACAACATCAGTGAAATTATCTGGGCGCTAAATCCGAAACATGATCGGCTTGACAACCTTGTGGCGTATGTCCGCGAGCACGCTTCAGAATATCTTGAAGGTACATCGATAAAGTTAATCTACGATGTGCCGGATTCGATTCCCGCATATTCATTATCAACGGAAAAAAGAAGAAATATATATTTAGTTATAAAAGAAATAATTCACAACGCTGTGAAGCATTCATGCGCAACCGAATTGAAGATTAAAACCAGATTTGAGAATTCTATGTTAATGATTGATATAGATGATAATGGGAAAGGATTCGATTGCTCGACTCCGTGTCAGTTTAGCAACGGTATAATAAATATGCGAAAACGGATGAATGATATATGCGGGAATATCGAATTTCAATCGTGTATCGGATTTGGGACGAAAATTAGCATCACTGTTAGTCTTGATTATCCGCCAAGCTAAAAATACTATTTATATGCGATTGATTTTTCTATTATATCATCATATCTTGCTATAAACAAAATAAATAATTAGATGATAAAAGTTACCATAGTTGAAGATACAGATGAAATACGCGAGGGGTTAGCTGTTTTAATTAATGGTTCCGACGGTTTTAGTTGTGTGGGAACATATCCCTCAGGTGAAGCAGCTCTGAAAGGAATTCCCTCGAGTATGCCGGATGTGGTTTTAATGGACATTGGTTTACCCGGTATGTCCGGAATTGAATGTGTCCATCGTATAAAATCGGGCTATCCAAAAATTCAATGTATGATGCTTACAGTATATGAAGATGATGAGAGAATTTTCGACTCACTCATCGCTGGTGCGAGCGGTTATATATTGAAAAAAACTCCCCCTGCAAAATTGTTGGAGGCAATACTAGATGTGCACAAAGGTGGTTCGCCAATGTCGAGTCAAATAGCCAGAAAAGTTGTTCAAACCTTTCAAAAAGACGGAATCTCAATTCAGGATACAGAAAACCTAACACGGCGCGAGGAAGAAATTTTATCGTACCTTGCCAAAGGTTTTAGGTATAAAGAAATTGCGGATACGCTATTTATCAGTATCGAAACAGTTCGAACCCACATCCGCAATATCTACGAAAAACTGCACGTCCGATCGCGCACTGAAGCTGTTTTAAAATACCTCAATCACTAAATACAAATTAAAGGCGCGGACGAAAACCTGCTCGATAAGCGATCAACACGCTAGATCCGTTTATTCTGTCCATACGCTTTTATTTCTCAAGGTATATAGTTATCCCTTAAAAAGTCATTTTTGACAGATTGTAATACTTTTTGGGAACAA
>CAYTID010000141.1:0-2803 GCA_964437735.1 uncultured Ignavibacteriaceae bacterium
ATATTATATTGTCGCCAATTATAAAAAAGGGGCTGGCTTTTGAGACAGCCCCTTTCAAAAAATAATAATTGATGATTATGGTCTCGGCATATCTCGTGGGATCATCATCGTGCTTGTGGCTCGCGAATTTTCACCTCCCGCGAAAGAGATGGCTGTATTAATTGCGAATACGGCAATTAATGTAATGATCAATGAACTAAGTCGTTTTACACTTTTGTTTTGAAGAAGATTGTGTAACATATAAGTTTCTCCGAATTTTTATTGTATTATTAGTTAATATAGTTTTTAAATTTCTTAATTGATCTGTAAAAATCTATAAAAATAAGCATTATTTCGCAATAATTTTCATATAATTAATACTTTAAAAATTGCGTAAAATAGTTGTGACATATCTCACGAATTGTGCATTTATTCAAAAAAAATTACGAATTTTCTTGACAACTACTTCTAAATTGCATATATTTAAACAAAACAATAATCGATCGGAATGAAAAATCTAAAAAAAATTATAATCTTCAGCGGAATTACGCTAATATTTATGTCTGCCGGATTGATTATTTTTCCACACCGTCCTCTCGAGAACATATCAACATTAATAAATAATTCTATTCAGGTTATTTTATTTTATACATCACTTTTTATTTTTTTAAACGAACCTACCAGCAGACACCGATTTTTGTTCTTTAATTTTACACTATATTTTGGAATCGTGTATCTGTTATACCTTCAGCAATTTATTGGTGTTTCTATTTTCCCAATGCAAGGGAGTACGCCTGAGTACTCTTTTGTGAATTATGTGTCTGTGTATTCTTTCCAATATATAAATGCGCTGATGGTATACTTACAAGCTTTTGTTATAACATATTTGGTTTTCGACCTTCTATTCATGGATTATAAAATTTATCAAAAATACGCTGTGACTTTGGTTGTAACCATCGTTTGTTTTGCATACTATTTTCACCCATTCTTAGAGAATCCTGTTTATAATGAATCAATAGAAATAAAACCATATATTTATAGAACAGATGATATTCAGAAATATAAAATTATCGAGAACGCAAGTATAGAGTTTACAGATAAATATGGATATAAACCTGTTGCCGCGGAACTTTCCACACTCATTAATTTAAAAGTTAGAAACAACGGCATTGTTGTCGGGGAATTATTTCCGGAAGAAAACTTACGGCAAATTGAAAGTTTAATGCCCTACCTGGATGGTGATAATGTTAAGGTACTAATTATGCAGCCCTTGTTTTATAATATGATATATATGAATGTATATGTTTTATTGTTTATTTTATTATATTTCGGGTATCAGATTACCAAAGATCCGCCACAAGGTGCGTACATTGATAAAATAATGTTTATATTTCTAATTATTTTTGCATTAGATGCGATTCATTATTGGTCATATATAAAAAGTATTGAGTTTAAAGGTTATTCTGAAATATTCAAAATAGGCCAATATTTTACTACTATTGCTTTTTTTGCTCTGGCTGTCTTTTTCAATTTGAGATTAAGATTTATCAAATCAGTCGTTGGTGAGTTTTATGAAATCGAAATCGAAAACAATCCGGAAAAAATTACAAGATGGCTTGATGGAATCGATAAATTTATACTAAAGAATTTTGGAAATGCTAAAGTGTTCAGGGGTCGTTTGTTTGAACAAAAAATAAACTAAAAATTAAATTCAAAATTATGGGAAAAGAAAAAAATACAAAAACCGCAGAGGCAAAATCTGACAAGAAATTGGAATATCCGATTATTGGTAAGAGTAAAGCCGTGGAGCAAATGCTGGATCAAATTTCCGAACTAGCAAAAATGCGGAGAGATATTATCATTATAGGTGAACCAGGCATCGGGAAAGGGGCTGTTTCAAAAAATATTCACTCGCTTGGGAAACTGGGTAATGAAGATATTCCTTTCGCATCTTTAAATCTATCTGTATTGGATGATCGTGGATTAGAATCAATTCTGTTTGGCTTTGATGCAGGAACCGAGGGGATAACCGCTTCTTCAACGAAACGGGGACTTTTTGAAATTGCCAATAAAGGAACAGTTTTGATTGAGGAAATTGAAGAAGCAAGCTTCAGAAATCAAATGAAAATACTCTCTTTCATGAATGAAAGAGTTGCAAAAAGAGTAGGTAGCACTCAGGGTGAAGCCGTAGACATCAGATTAATAGTAACGATGAAAGAGGACCCGAAAGAATTGTTTGAAAAACATAAACTTCTGGAAGGGCTGTACAATAAATTTAGGGAATTTGAAAGAATCGAAATACCACCGTTACGCGAACGTCCCGAGGATATTCCTTTGTTAGTTAAACACTTTACTGATGAAATCTGTAAGGAATTGGGTATTGGTGAATTAGTTATTGACATTAATGCGATTGAAGTATTAGTCAGGCAACCCTGGAAAGAAAACATCCGTGAATTAAAAGCGGTTATAGATAAATCAGTATTGTTCTCTAGTGGTGGCCGGTTTACATTGCCTCAAGAATTAATTGATGAGAAAACTGAGGTTGTTAAAATGCTTAACAATATCGAAAGCGATCAGGAATTTATTCTTGAAAGTTCACTCGACCTTATTGAAAAAGGTATCATTGAAAGAGCGTTAAGCAAGTTCGGTTTCAATCAGTCAAAAGCGGCACATTTTCTGGGAATGACAGAACAGACTCTACGATATAAATTAAAGAGACTGGGTGTTGCAAGTTCACGGACACGTTAAAATTAATTATGAACCTTATTTAAAGGGGCTGTCTCAAAAGCCAGCCCCTTTTTTATAATTGGCGACAATATAATAT
>CAYTID010000142.1:0-2759 GCA_964437735.1 uncultured Ignavibacteriaceae bacterium
ATTACGCAATCGGTTCATTGCCGAAAACCTTAAAATGGATTGTGTCAATTCTCGGTTTTGATGGTAACAGAAAAAAAGGGATAGAAGATCTGGAATTAGCCTCTCAAAAAGGGATATTTCATAAAGTTGAGGCGAGTTTTTACCTTTCTCAATTTTATCCCTGGATGACAGGCAATTTTGAAACCGGAAAGGATTTGCTGGATAAATTGCTGGCAGAGTATCCTGATTATTATCTCAATCAAAATAATGTTAATATGGCGTTGAACGATTTTAATAAGATTATTAACGGAAAAGAAAAATTTATACCAACATTGATCAGTTTTACTAATTTCAGATTGGGAGAGAGTAGTTTCAGATTAGGAAATTATTCAAATGCGATTAAATATTACAAAATGTTTTTGGATAATTATACAGAAAAAACCTACACAGCTCAAGCTAATGTGAACCTGGGGATATGTTATGAATTCCAAGCCAGGAGAAACGATGCTTTGGATTTCTATAAAAAATCGTCTGCTTCAAATTCTAAATACGGAGATGATGCGGCTGCGGTTGCAAAAGCAAAAATGTTTTTGGAAAAACCCATATCAAAAACAGATAGTATCTTGATTGCGGCAGAGAATCATCACAAATCAGGAAATTATAAGCAATCAATTGATCTATATTCAAAATATTTAAATACTTTGAAGCTGACGCCCGATCAGCGGGCAGAAGTAATTTATAAACTGGGTGAGTGTTATTCGGACAATGAAAATTATAATGAAGCCGCAGTTCAATTTTCGGTTGTGTGTAATTCTGCCATCGATAAAGCGAAATGGCTTCATCCCTGGTCCTTTTATATGCGGGGGGAAATCGCTGCAAAACTGGGCAAAAGAGAAGAAGCCAAAAAATTTTTTGAGAAAGCACTTTCATATGATGATTACCGACACCAGCGATGGTTAACATACCGAACAGAAAGAGAGCTGGAAAAATTGAATGCTAATTAAGAGGTGAAAAACTGATTCCTTCCAATACAACCCCGACTCTTAAGATAACTTAAGTCCTTGTTTTATCATTTCGATAGCTTTATCAAGTCGCCTCTCCTTCGTTTCAATTTTCTTGGCGCTGTTTATCCAGTTTATATACTCTTTCCTGTGTGAGTAGGCGAGCCTATCAAATTTATCTGATAGATTATTCTTCTGAAGAGCTTTTTTAAAATCAGATGGGACCGGCAATTCAGGAGCTTTCAGTTTTACTCCTTGCTTGTTTAGCCGGACTGCTTCTCTGATATAAGCGATCAAAATCTTTTCGTCTATTTCTTTAATTGATTTAAACTTAATGCTTCTGTTATGCATATTCTTATCGCCATAGTTGAATATTTTTCCTGAGTTTTTCATGGCTGCCCCTTTAAAAAACACAAAAGTCACTCGTTGTTTGAATGCCCCGAATCCACAGACCATTCCATTCTTGTAATAATTCGGTCCCCATTTCCAGTCTTCAACAATTTCAGGTTCAGCTATGAAAATAATTTCTCTTAATTTATTACATATTGCCTTTGTGAATCCCGGTAATTTATAAATATAATCGGTAATTAGCTTTTGAGCGTCGTGATTGTGGCTGGTTTTCGGCATTTTAAATTCAATATAAAAAAAATATCGGGAATAATTCAAATCTTAATTTGTATCTTCGTCAAGATCATCATCCCAATTCTCATCGCCTTCAACATCCACTTGGAATTGTAGGAATTCATCAAGCGTAACCTTCTGATAACCGATCGGAACGTTGAATATATTTTTTTCTATAGTTCTTTTCTCCAATAGTTTTATTTCGTCTTTTTCGTCAGACATATATTCCGAGTGGTTAATATTTTTTAATGCAAAACCCTCTTCCATAAATATTCGATACTCTGGTGTGTTTTCAGGAACATCGGATGATGTCATTTGTGTAAGGCATTTATACATTTTAGTTAATGATTTTATGACTGTCGTATAATAATCCATCAATGATGGATCGTTTGTTATCCAGACTTCCTCGTAAAGATTTCCGTCGACCATAATATTGTATTTCGTCGTATTAAAGCCAGCAATTTTTTCTGCTGGTCCGACTTTTATTATTTCAACATCAGATTTATTTACCTCAGGTTTCTCGGAGAGTTGATCAATTTGTTCATTATACATAAAAGATTTTATCTCTTCGGCTCTTGTGGTCATTAATTTGCAGTAATCATCCAAAGAAGTTTTTGAATAAATCTTTTTATTATGGTTGATAAATGTCATTTCATTTTTATCGGCATCAAGAATGAAATTTCTGTTCTCCCAGACACTCATGAAAGTTCCTTTGAGCAGATATGTAGTATCACCGCTTTGCTCGACTATAAGCCAACCATTTTGTGCGTTTAAATTTAGGGAATAGAAAATGAAAAGGATTAAAATAAAACATATTAATCTGGTCATAAATACCTCCGTTTGGTTATTCGAACTTTCAATATCTATGATGTAAGATAATAATATTAAAAGCCGCTATGGCATAGACCATAGCGGCTCGAGTACCTAAAAAATATATTTAATTAAAGAAATAACGCAATCCGATTTGCATCTGCCAGCGCGACTTAAGGCCAGGATCATCAATAAAGGTTTTTGTAATTTCTTTATTAAAATTGAAAACAGGTGCACCGTTGCTATTAAAACGAACAAGCTTTAACGGTGATGTAGCCGCAGAACTTGCTACTTGTCTGACTCCCCAATCCGAGTTAAGAAGATTAGCTACGTTTAAAATATCTATGC
>CAYTID010000143.1:0-2735 GCA_964437735.1 uncultured Ignavibacteriaceae bacterium
ACCTCACATATTCACAGAACATGGAGCAATCATGGCAGCGAATGTACTTAATAATCCGCGTGCGGTGCTGATGAGTGTATTATGGCAATATGTATAAAAATGCTATATTAATAATAATTTTTAGATTAGATACTGAGGTTTATTATGGCTGATAAAAATAAAATCCAATTTGTTTTTGGTAATGATTCTGATAAAAAAACTAACTGGAGAATGGAATCTATCATAAATCAAGACAGGTTCTTGGAAGTTTTAACTAAAATCGAAGAATTAAATGAAAATAACAAAATAAAATTTGAAACGATAAAAGTCATTGAAGTTATAAAAAATCCAAGAAAGGATAATTTAGGGTTATTAAATATTTCTTCTAATGGTGATACAACAAATGTAAATAAAAATGTACTATTAGAGGATTTAAACCAAATAGCTGAAGCCCAAACTATCGAAAGGGCAAAATATTATATTACACGATTAAAAAAAAGTTTAACTGAAATCAAAACGAGTAAGATTAATGACTTAAACTTAAATCGCTGGAAAGAGTATGATGATATTCTGACTGAAAGTTTATGGATTTTGGATAAAAGAGATAAATCTGGTGCCCACAATGCTGGTTACTGGGGTAATTTCATTCCACAAATACCAAATCAATTCTTGCGAAGATACACTAAACAAGGCGAATGGGTTTTAGATCCTTTTTTAGGAAGTGGAACAACACTAATTGAGTGTAAAAGATTAGGTAGATATGGAATTGGTGTAGATTTATTGCCAGAAGTTGTAGAAATAGCAAATAAAAACATATCTGCCGAAGAAAATAAATTTAATGTTAAAACCGAGATTATTACTGCTGATAGCACAGAATTGAATTTTAAACTTGAATTAGAAAAAAGAGGTATTAAATCTGTTCAATTTCTAATAATGCACCCACCTTATTGGGATATTATAAAGTTTAGTAAGAATAGTAAAGATTTATCAAATGCTAAAAGTATTGAAGATTTTTTGAACTTATTTGGTAAGGTTGTGGATAGCACATACGAGATTTTAGATAAAGGAAGATATTTTGTTGTAGTGATCGGGGATAAGTATTCACAAGGCGAATGGATTCCTTTAGCATTTTATACTATGAATGAAGTTTTAAAAAGGGGTTATATTTTAAAATCTACAATTATTAAGAATTTTGAGGAAACAAAGGGAAAAATTAATCAAAAAGAATTATGGAGATATAGAGCGTTAGTCGGAGGATTTTACATTTTCAAACACGAATATATATTTTTATTTAAGAAAGCGAAAAAATGACAACCACACATGTTTTTATTGTAGATACGACTACATTCAAGTATCATTTAGAATATCTTTTTGCAGGAACAGGTGCAAAAGATTATCAGGTAGATTTTAATGATACAGAAACCACCTCATTAAATAATAAAAGAGAAGACCTTCTTGTTGGAATGATTGCTGATTCTCAAAGAATTAGAAAAGGAGATTATCTTATATTTTATTTGCAACAATATAAAAAAAAGAAAGTTTATTTTGATGGTAAATTCTATGGGATTTTTAAAGCCAAAGAGGATTTTTCTTTTTTGGACAATAATGACTCCAACCAATTCTTACAACAGGAACTAATAAAGTCATTAACATTTAGAACTTTACTTGAACCATTTGAGATTTATGCAAAAGGTGTTACAGAATGGGAAGCATTAGATGAAATAAAGCATATCCAATCGCCCAACCAAATGCTCTGGAGTTTAATTTATAGAAAATTAAAAGGCAATCGTGGAAATACCATGATTACAATTTATGAGAGTGAAAGACTTTTTAAATTGTTAAGAGATAAAAACAATCGCCAAACACTTATAGGACAAAATTTTACTTTTGATGTTAATACACAGGAAATACAACAGGATACCGCCGAAAACTTTTACACAGGAAGGAAAGATACAATAAATATTCTTCCAAGGTTGATCAAAAAATGCAGAGACAACAAAGCATTTGAAACTCATTTACAAGCATATGTCATTCAAAATGTTGGCAGAGGCACTAATGACGAATTGGATAATAATTTACTTAATGGCTTACGTTTTGAATGGTTAGGGAATGAGGTTTCTTGTGGCGTAGGAATGCAAAGAATAGATGTAATGCTTTCTTTGGTTAACGGAGACGTTAAAATCGTTCTGCCTATAGAATTAAAATCCGTGGAGGCAAATACAAACAATGTTATCCAGATTCAAAGATATGTTGATTGGTTGAAACAATACTATATTCCTAATAGAATAAGCGACATACAACCTGTTTTAATCTCAAAAAAAATAGTCAATAAAACTTCAGAGAATTACAGAGGAGTGGTCGAAAGTTTCGTACAATTTAACATTAATAATAACTGTTGTATGCCTTTGAAATATATTGAATTTGATATCGAAAATAACAACCTAATATTTAATGAAATAAACTATAGAGAAATATAAGTTTAAAACGAGAAAGATACGCAAAAAAGTGTATTCGTTATCCGTGCTTTTATAATAATGCGGATGACATTTTTCTCAAACAAAGCACTTATGTACAAGTTGGCTGAGCTGGAAAGAAACTGATAGAGCCCTCGCTACAACCGATATCCAAGAGACAAAGGATCAGATTTGTCGTTGGAAGAAGGAGAAGATTAATTTACAATCGTTTTGTTTTCGTGTTGACTTGGTAAAATAAATATGAAGGAAAAAATATTAAAATGACAACTCTAATTAAAAATG
>CAYTID010000144.1:0-2565 GCA_964437735.1 uncultured Ignavibacteriaceae bacterium
CTAAAATTCTTTTATAATCCTGTGCGGGGGGAAGGACTACATAGTTGGTTCCATCTGTAACAGCAAGTACCGAAAGTTCTTCGCCTATCATGAAATCTTCAATCACAACTTTTTCTCCCGCCGCCCCGAATGATTTAGTTGTGAACATTAATTCGAGCGTATCCAATGCAGATTCTTTTGTTTCACAGATTATTACACCCTTGCCCTCCGCCAAACCATCTGCCTTTATTACAATCGGCACAGGGATGTCGTTTATATAACGTTCTGCCTCAAAACGGTCTTCAGCTCGGAAAGATTTAAAATTCGCAGTTGGTATCTGATATTTTTTCATAAATTCTTTTGCAAAAACTTTACTCCCTTCGATTTCCGAAGCGGACTTTTTCGGTCCGAATATCGGAAGCCCTTCCGATTCAAAAACGTCAACAATTCCTTCAATCAGAGACTGTTCCGGACCGACAACCGTTAAATCAATTTTATTTATTTTTGCAAAATCTATTAATGCATTAAAATCGGTTGGTTCTATCGGAACAAGGTCGGCTATTTCTTTTATGCCGGCGTTTCCCGGGGCACAGAAAATTTGAGTAACTCTCGGACTTTGGCGCAGCTTCCAAACGAGCGCATGTTCACGTCCGCCCGATCCTATGACTAGTATCTTCATTCTGTTAAAAATCCGAAAATGTTTGCCAGATTGTTAGTTAAGTTTATCCTGTTATAAGACTGAACTAAATTTTCGTCAAATTTCTGAATTTCATTTTTTTCAAACTTCTCATAAAATTGCTTTATCGCAGAAGCCGTATCATTGACATCTTCGGGAGGAAGAACAACATTGCCTTCAAATTCAAGAATTGTCTGTTTAATAAATCCTTCACCGACGTTTGCGAGAATCGGTTTTTTTGCTCCGATGTACTCGTAAACTTTTCCCGGCGACTGTGTGTCGTTGTCGAGCATCAGCCAGAGCAGGTCTGACGATTTCAAATGTTGGATACATTTGTTGTGGTCGAGGTAACCTAATATTGACACAACATTTCCTAAATTATACTGGTCAATTATTTTTTTATCCTCTTTTCTGAAATTACCGACAAACATTACTTCAATCCTGTTTTGCAAATCCGGATTTTCTTTGAAAAGTTTGCTCAACGACTGCAAAAAATATTTTGGAGTCCTTTCTCCGTAAAAAACACCTGCGTGTAATATACGCATTTTATTTGAAGGCGACCTTGGGGCAGTCAGATTTTTTTCAAAATCTTCGGGATCAAATCCCTGAGATACAATATGAATATCTTTATAATTCAAAAACTTATGACGCGCCAGAAGAAGTTCTTTTACACGCCGGTTTGTGGTAACAACACCGGAAGCATTACGTAAAACATCTTTTTCCAATCTGTGATTCGCATATTTATGTAAAGGTGTCGGAAATACTTTCAATGGATACTCAAGCCACGCGTCACGGTAATCGACAACGAGAGGGATTTTGTATTTTTTATGAATCTCGGCGCCTATAAGTAAATCAGTATAAGGAGGAGATGTGGCAAAAACCACGTCGAACTTTTTTGATTTCATCAATTCGTCGATGGTTTTTAAAACTTTATGCTTCCAGCCGATTTTGTTGTCGGGAATAAAAAATGTATCGCTAAGGTATGAAAAAACTTTACGCGTTCTTTCCGACGGCATTTTTACAATGCCTTTATTCTTAAAAAATCTGTTAGGGTCGATCGAACCCACTCTAATGATTTCTAAATCTTTATGTTTAAGCTCTTCGAGGAGCGTGTAATCATTTGCAAAATAACCCGTGGGGGTTACGGTAATTACAGTTGGTTTCCATCC
Organism: uncultured Ignavibacteriaceae bacterium; assembly: GCA_964437735.1. GTDB lineage: Bacteria > Bacteroidota > Ignavibacteria > UBA10030 > BY39 > CAYTID01. The sequence goes on from CAYTID010000144.1 coordinate 1,825, forward strand.
GAAATCAGGCAGATATTTTACGAATTTTTGCGTCCGCTGAACACCGCTCAATCCCATCGGGGGGAAATAATAAGCTATTACTAATACATTATGCTGCATTTTTATACTGTCCGATATTTAAATTACGATTAATTGTTTTGTTGATGAATTTAAAATTCTGTTTGACCGTTTGTTGATTAAAATATTATCTTCGATCCGAACACCACCGAAGTTAGGAATATAAATACCCGGTTCGATAGTTACAACATTTCCCGAATTTAATTTTCCCGGAGAGAAAGAAGAAATCCGCGGAGCTTCATGTATCTGAAGCCCGATTCCATGCCCTAACGAATGACTGAAATATTTGCCATATCCCTTACTCGTCAAATAATCGCGCGCGATTTTGTCCAGATTTTTTAAAGAGATTCCCTCTTTGGCGGCATCTATCGCTTTTTGCTGAGCTGTGAGCACGAGATTATAAATTTTAACAGGTTCCGATTTTGGTTTTCCGATCGCAATAGTTCTTGTCATGTCACAATGGTAACCATTAACAACGCAGCCCATATCTATTGTAAGCAATTCTCCATTTTGGATTTTTTTCTTAGAAGAAGCAGCATGAGGCATCGATCCTCTTACTCCGCTTGCGACTATAGGTTCGAAAGCATCACCCGAAGCGCCGTAAACGCGATGGAGATACGTAATTTCTGCCGCAATGTCCAGCTCAGAAATTTCCGGTTTAATCATTTCAATTATTTTGCTGAA
>CAYTID010000145.1:0-2544 GCA_964437735.1 uncultured Ignavibacteriaceae bacterium
TTCCTACAGTAATACAGTTAGTGTTTATGTAAGCGGGCAAGAAATTGAGAAAGCCAGTTATCAAAATTATTCAAACAATGTTAAAGAATTTAACTTAACACAAAACTATCCCAATCCGTTTAATCCAACTACAACTATATATTTTTCATTAGCTGAGAATTCTTTTATTACACTAAAGATTTATGATGTTTTAGGAAATGAGATTTCTGAATTAGTGAACGGTGTAAAAGAACCTGGGGATTATTCTATTTCATTCGATGCATCAAAACTGTCGAGTGGCATATATTTTTATACACTTAAAACTCGTGGAAATTATTTTACAAAGAAAATGCTTTTAGCAAAGTAGGTTTGTTTGACTATATCAACAATAATAAATGGATTGAAAATGATACGATTAAATATTTTTGTTTTATTGTTTGTGTTACTTTCAGACCTGCTGCTTGCACAAAAATATAGTTGGACACATACCGGAGGTCCTATTGGTGGTATTGTCGGAGATATGGTTGTAAATAAAAATGGTGAAATCTTTGCAGGTGTTTATGGATTTGTTACACCTACCTACGAATTTAAATATTACTCGGGCTTATATAAATCCACTGATGATGGAAATTCCTGGAGTGAAATTAAAACACAATTCAGTCCCTTTGAAATTTATGCATTATATATAAATAAAGCCGGACATATACTTGTCGGCACTAATCATCAGGGAAGAATTTATCGTTCAACTGACAACGGAGTAACCTGGGAAAATAATAACACCGGATATAATACAGGTGAGTGCTGGGCATTCGGTGAAAGTAATGATAGTGTAGTATTCGCAGGTAATGGAGAAGGTGAGGTATATAGGTCAACAAATTATGGAAATAGCTGGGAATTTTCTAGTAATCTAATGGCTCTTGTCTTTGCAACAGATTCAAACAATACGGTTTATTGCGGAACATATACGGGTTTGTTTAAAACAACAAATAACGGTATCGCGTGGTTGCGAGATAGTTTATTTTTAAATAGGTCAGTATCATCGATACTTATCGATACAAATAATAATATTTATATTAGCACCGGCTATTACGATAATGGGAATGGAGTGTATTATTCCACTAACGGCGGATTAAATTGGACACATCTGGGATTAGCTAATAAAGTAGTTTTATCATTGGCATTCGATTTAAGGGGTAATCTATATGCTGGTACGAAAAAAGATGGATTATTTAAGACAACAGATATGGGGCAAATCTGGACACAGCATCAAATTGGAATCGAAGGTATTGAAGTATTCAGATTAAAGATAACTAATAATGGATATATTTTCATTGGCTCAGAGAATGAAGGTGTATATCGCTCTACTGATGGTGGTGAATCTTTTAAACAAATAGGTTTACCCATATCTCATATTCAGAATATTGATTTCAGTCCTGATAAGAATTTTATATTTGCGTCAACTCCATCAGGTGTGCAAAGATACAATAGAACAACCGGAATATGGGAAAATAAAGGATTAAGAGAAGTAATGGCAGTAAGTGTATCCCCTTCCGGTAATCTTTATGCTGCTACATATGAAAAAGGATTATATCGTTCAGATAGTTATGGAAATATATGGGAAAAAATGATAACATTGGATGATTATCGATATAATTTTATCGCTGTGACAGATTCATTCCTTATAGATGCAGTTTTTCCTTTTTTTAGAATAAGCAGAAATGGTGGGGAAACTTGGCATTCAACTGATATAAGGATAAGTTCAACGAGGAATTCAATAATATATGACAATGGTGACAGCATACTTTTTGTCCATGGCTTTAGAAATGGAGGTAAAATTTTCTGTTCAAATAATTTTGGCATTAATTTTAATGAAATACTTCCAACTACAATTAGCAACCGAAATGGACTAGCAATTAATTCAAATAATGATCTTTTTTATACAAGCTATAAAACTTTCCGTTCATATCATCCTTACACAGCATGGACATTGTTATTTGATAGTCCGGCATATTCTATCTTTATTGATCCTGATGATGGTATATATGCAAGCTTAGAAAATGGAATAATAAGATCTATTAATGATGGAAATAACTGGGCATTTATTTTTACAGAGAATTCCTCAAGAGCTTTCGCTCACGATCTTAAAATTAATGGTAATGTTTTATTTATTGCTACTAATAGTTATGGATTATATGAATTACAAATTCCAACAAATGTAAACGATGAAACCGATTTTGTTAATACTTATCAACTACAACAAAACTATCCCAATCCGTTCAATCCATTGACAATGATCAATTACCAATTGCCTCCGTTAACTAACGGATACAATTATGTAACATTAAAAGTGTACGATGTTCTCGGTCGTGAGGTAGCGACATTGGTTGACGGAATCAAAGAAGCAGGTTATCAAAGTGTAACTTGGGATGCGTTTAATATGCCGAGCGGAGTGTATGTGTACAGACTAAACGCAGGCAGTTTTACTGATGTGAAAAAGATGCTACTTCTCCGATAAGGACATTTGTCCTCAAGAATTTGTTGCAAGTCGCAGAAAAAAATATTATT
>CAYTID010000146.1:0-2386 GCA_964437735.1 uncultured Ignavibacteriaceae bacterium
AATCTTATTCGTGCTTTCTTAAATTAATTAAATTAGTTTTTTTAATTTCTTTACGAGATCCAATTTTTCCCAAGTAAAAGATTTATCATTTCTTCCGAAATGTCCGTATGCAGCGGTTTTACGATAAATAGGTTTTAATAATTTGAGACGATCAATAATACCGCATGGTGTCATATCGACATTCTTTTCTATAAAATCGGAAATTTTGGTATCAGGAATTTTTCCCGTTCCAAACGTATTCACATAAATAGATACAGGTTCTGCCACACCTATTGCGTAGGAAACCTGAATCAAACATTCGTCGGCAATTCCGGCAGCTACAATATTTTTCGCCAGATGACGTGCGGCATAGGCTGCGCTCCTATCAACTTTTGTAGGGTCTTTCCCTGAGAATGCACCGCCTCCGTGAGGAGCCCTACCGCCATAAGTATCAACGACTATTTTTCTTCCCGTTAATCCTGTATCACCATGTGGTCCACCAATTTCAAATTTACCTGTAGGATTGACGTGTATTATAAGATTTTTATCGCGTAAGTCTTTAGGTATAACTTTGTCAATTACGTAGTCTTCTAAATCTTTTTGAATTTTCTTCTGAGTAACATCCGGGTCGTGTTGTACTGATATTACAACAGTGTGGACTCTCTTCGGGATCCGTCCGTTGTACTCAACGGTAACCTGGGATTTTGCATCGGGACGCAGATATGGCATTAAATGTTTTTCATTTTTCCGTATGTGAGCAATCCGTTCAACAAGCGAGTTGGCAAAAACTATCGGCATCGGCATGTATTCTTTTGTCTCATTACATGCATAACCAAACATCATACCCTGATCTCCGGCGCCCCCTTTGTCGACACCCATCGCAATATTCGTCGACTGTTTATTCAAAACATTTACAACGGCGCAGGATTCCGAATCAAATTTGTATTCCTGTTTTGTATAACCGATATCTTTGATAACTTCTCTGACAATTTCCTGATAATTCAGATTTGCCTCAGCGGTAATTTCACCACCAATCACTACCAAACCAGTTGTAACAAAAGTTTCACAAGCGACACGTCCGTGAGGGTCCTCTGCTAAAACCGCATCAAGGATTGCATCCGAGATTTGGTCTGCGACTTTGTCAGGATGGCCTTCGGATACCGATTCTGAAGTAAATAAATATGACATCATTTTTCCTTAAATTATTAATAAAATTCTATTTCTGAGGAATCGCCGACATTTACACGTTTAAAATTTCCCTTCACTATGGCATTATTTCCAACTATGGAATTATCGAGCAATGTTTTTTCAATTCTTGCCTCGTCGCTCAAAATAGAATTTTTTACGATCGAGTCTCTAATAAAAACATTGTCGCCTACTGTTGTATATGGTCCGATAACTGAATTGCTTATTTTTGCCTTGGGCGAAATATATACGGGAGGAATAATTATATTCCCGTCATTTGAATTTGAAGTCGATTTTTTGTCAAGCAAATGTTTGTTGGTAGATAATAGTGTTTCCGGTTTTCCGCAATCATACCATCCCTCAACCGGAAATGTGCTAACTTTTTCTCCGTATTCAACTATTTTTTGAAGCGCATCGGTTAATTGGAATTCCCCCCTTGTCGTAATGTTATTTTCAACGATTTCTGAAACACTTTTAATAAGTAATTCCGGATTTTTTATCCAGTAAAGTCCGACTAACGCCAGGTTACTTGTCGGGTCCTCAGGTTTTTCGATTAATTTATTTACATAACCATCTTTTAATTCCGCAACACCAAACCTGCGCGGATCGTCAACGATCTTTACTCCAAGAGATGTATAATCCCCCTCAATAACAGGTTTGAGATTAACATCAAAAATAGTATCCCCAAGAATTATCAGAAAAGGTTCCGTTGATATAGTTTCTTTAGCAATATAAATCGAGTGAGCTAAACCACGTCTCTCCTCTTGCTCGATATAATCAATTTTTATTTTATAATTAGCCCCGAGATAATCGATAATTTTTTCACCCATATAACCGATTATCACTGTTGCTTCAGTAAATCCGTCAGCTATGATTTTATCAAAAATATGTCCAATAATAGGTTTCCCTGCAACATTCAACAGTACCTTAGGCAGCGTGTATGTGTGAGGTCTGAGCCGGCTCCCTTCGCCGGCAACTGGTATAATAGCTCGCATTATTTGTTTCGTTTTAATAAAATTTTGTGTAAATATATGTAATTTTAAGGAAGATTTCAAATATTAATTATTTTTTACTCGTTCTGTGGCTGATTGCAAAATTTCTTTTGTTTTTATGTTTTGAACGAAGGCGGCATCATATAAATTATTATCATTAATTTTGTGTTTCTTTTCTTTAAAAATATTTTTGTTGGCTTTTTTTTCGATCTCCCCGATATAATTCGTGA
>CAYTID010000147.1:0-2334 GCA_964437735.1 uncultured Ignavibacteriaceae bacterium
GAAGTAATATTACCCACGTCCAATCTAAGGGAGATTGAAAAAACAAAGTAATATATACTTCCCTGTTGATAACTTAAGCAAAATGCTCTGTGTTATCAAATATTTTGTTCAAAAGTAAGGAGTACCGAAATGATACGTAAGCATTATTTGTTAACCGTGATTATGATTCTGTTTATCATGATCTTCAATTCTTGTCAGAATGAAACGCAAAACGAAAGTCGTTTTATTGGCGGTAATAGCTTTTCGAAAGCCAGTTTCAATGATTTAGGTGATCTCAAAAACCTTTTGAATTCAAAGTGCGCGCGTTTAGCTAATGATCCGTCATGGTTAAATTCAGCATATGCTGTTAATACAAAAGACTATCCAGTCGAATTAGTGAAACTTTTTGGGGATGAATCGTCTCAGATCGTTTATGATGGCATTGAATATACTATTAAAGTTGAATTAGCTAATCTCAATTATGCAGATCAACTTAACAAGGCGGCTGGCAGCTATTCATACGCAGTAGGTTTAGAGTCTGATTATTTTTATCCTTTGGCGAGCAGTTTACCCGTTTATGTGCATACAGCAAATGGAATGGAGTCGCAATCAATAAGTATCGTTTCCGATGAATCAGAAATTGAAAACACTATTGAGATGGAAACAGCCATGTCAAATGTTCCATATCCCTTATTTATTGTTTCGATTTCCGAAACGTTTGACGATCCTGTTATTGACCGTGAATTTCGTCAAAGTATCGCACCAAGATTAAACTTAGAAGCCGGCACGAATCCCTTTTTTGTGATCAAAGAAGTGACGATGAAACGCAAAAAAGATGATGGTCACGCTGATCTTGAATTATATTTTGGTGAAAATATTAATAATTCAGGTCGTATTAATTCAATCACAATCCATAAATTTGATGGCGGTACACGTTTAGACGCCGCCGGTGGCGTGAATGGTCGCCAAGCTGTTAAATATGAAGATGTGAACCATAATAGGCTTTATGAGATGCCGAATGATATAGCTATTTTACCATTAGCCGGAGTAACCGCTCGAATTGTAGGTATTGAAAATGATAATAGAGCAGGGAAACTAAATCGAAATTATGGCGGTCTGAAGAATTTCAATATTACCCATTTTCGTACGCCAACAAAAACGTTGCTGACAACGACATGGGAATTCATCACACAACGCACTCACAATGACGGTCAAGATGACATTTACAACGGTTCAGGGATTGATTTGATTAATGAATACAATTTAAATAGAGTTTTAGATGGAAGGCAATACTTTAATACTAATGAATCTACGAACGGTTCATTATATCATATTGATTGGAAAGCCAGTTTGCGGTTATATTAACAGCTATTAAATTCGTTGTTGGGATGGTATAAAAACCATCCCAACAACATTATTAAGGAAAAAGGTCATGAAAATTATTTCATATATGCTTTCTTTATCATTATGGTTTATTTTTATTTCTTGTTCTGGCTGTGATGATAATCATAAAGATAAAAATGATTCGGAGTTTTTAGAACAAGATTATGATTTTATAGCCGGAATATTAGCTCCGGACCTAGTTCGTAACTATCGTCATGAAATATTTGTTGGTAAAATTTTAGATACATTAGTTGAGTATCAAACATTTCCAGATTTTGAAGACCCATATCCATTAAGAATTTGTCAGACGATGAGATATAATTACATGGGTTATATAGTAGGTACAACGGGTGCATCCGTCTCTGTTAGAAAAAGTAACGGAATTAAAGTTTATTTTGAGGATATTGGCAATGGAATTTACAGAGATGTGAATAATGAATTGCATGTGGTTCCATTAGATACGTATTATTTGGAAATTCACTATGATTCGTATAATTATATATCCAAGACAATTATACCCGGATATTTTTCTATAACAAATGTAGATGATTTTGATACTGTTTGTGTTATTGTTGATAAACCTAGTCCTACAACTCCTGGCTATGTAGGCCTATTTAAAGAATTTTATACTTCCAGTATGCTTAGTTTCCTTTATCGTCATAACGATTCCTTAATAAAAACTGGTATTGATACTTTTTATGGAATCGATCATACTTTTGATACAAATGATTTTCAAATTCCGCTTGTTTTAGATACAACAAAAATGCCCTTTAGCACTATTGTAAATACTAAGAGCGAAATAATAGCCATCGATTCAAATTATGGTTTGATGTATGCTCCAGAAAGAACATATACAGGCTCTGAAGCCTACTTCTCATATCAGAAGAAAATGAATGAATCATCTATAACAAAAAGGTCAAGCGTTTTTGGTTCAAAAGATATGGTTGGTGTTTTTGGTTCATATAATCAAAC
>CAYTID010000148.1:0-2233 GCA_964437735.1 uncultured Ignavibacteriaceae bacterium
GAGCGCCGCCCTGTCACGGCGGAAGTTGCGAGTTCGAGTCTCGTCGGCCCCGCAATTCCCAGTTCTAAACAAACTGGGTTTGTGCTTTTATATGGTCTGTTTAAATAAAATATATATTTATCACAACCAAAATGAGGGTAAAACTTATGAAATATTTATCTATTTTATTAATTTTCAGCTTGTTGATCATCTCAGGCAAATCTATCTGTGATGAAAAAGACGTTAAAATTTACGGGAAGGATCTCACTTTAACCGAAACTACACCGTTTGATGTTGCCTTTAGTAATCCTGAGAAATTTAAAGATAAGGAGATAGTACTGGAAGGAGTTGTTACTGCGGTATGCCAAACTACCGGTTGCTGGTTTGAATTGACAAATGGGGAAGAAAATATTCGCGTTAAGTCGGAACATCAATTTTTTGTCCCTTATGATTCCAAGGGTAAAAAAGTAAAAGTACAAGGAACTTTATACACAAAGGTTTTGACAGAAGCGACTCATTGTGATAAGAGTGAAGATGAGGCGAATAAAGGTGAAAAGGAGTCAGAGGTAGCTATTGCTGATGTGGTTGACGCAGCCGAAGTTGAAATTAAAAAAGAATCTAAATTAGTGCTTTTTAATGCTACCGGTGTCGCGATGATAGGCGGAAGCGATTTTACACAGGAACAATTGGATAAAATTGAAGGAAAAAAAATTAAAGGTGAACATAGCGATCATCATCACGATTAATAATAGTTTCAATTTTAATATTATTTTTAAGCCGTCGATCATCGACGGCTTTTATTTTTTTTGATAATATTTTTTAAAAGTGACGAGGCTCACGGCATAATTTCGTAAATTTTATTTTATTTCAGGTGGAGCTTAGCATGAGAAATAAAATAAAATATCACTTTACACCTCTTTCGAAAGAGATGAAGAAAGCAAACGAAATATTACTGGCTTGTGAAGTTTTAAACCAAGTTTGGTATACAGTTGTAATTTCTGAGTTTAATAAACTGGAAATAACTTTGTGTCTTCAATAATAAAGGAAAAATTATGAAAATTTTAACTTTAAGCTTAATGGCTGCTTTTTTAGTTACACTCCCGATAATTCTGAAAAACCGTAAACCGAAACTTCTACCAATTTTCAAGAATGATAATAAGAAATATGATATTAATGATCTCACCTTATGAAAATAATGCCCGTGTTTAATGCAATTATCCACGGGCATTTCATTAATTTATTTAGTGTCTAATATGATCGGTAATCCGTCTTTTCCGCTTCCGATGATAATTACTTTTGCATTATTTGATTCAGATATTTTCATCGTTGCTTCTATCCCTTTCCATCGGAGAAGCGGTTCGCTGATTCCTTGAGCGACTATTCTTTGGAAATCAGAAATACCCTTTGCCTCTATACTTTTACGTTCAGCTTCTTGTTGTTCTTTTTGCAGTACCCATTGCATCCTCTGGCTTTCTTGTTCTGAACGTAATTTTTCTTCGATTGCAGCAGTCAAGCCTGTCGGTAAAACTATTCTTCTCAAAGGTGTTGTTTCAATGGTAATACCTCTTGCCTCCACAAGTGCCGCCAGACCGGTAGTAATTTGTTGTGCGAGGGCTTCCCGCTCGGATGTGTATAAAGCTTTTGCATCATAAGCCGCTGTAACGCCACGTGTGACGGAGCGGAATTGAGGTTCTAAAATAATTGAAACAAAATTTTCACCTACTGTTTTATATATTAACGCAGCTTTATCAGGATTAAGATGAAAAAGGGCGCTAACCTCAACCCCGACAGTCAATCCTTCTTTTGATGGTACATCCATATTTTCCTTAATTTCTTGAGTTTTTATAGACATCTTGACAACTCTGGCTAATGGATTTACCAAATTTACACCGGATTTGAGTGTATTTTCTGAAACATAGCCAAAAAAATCGACTACACCGACATGTCCGGCGGGGATAACAGTAAATATCTGTGTAAAAGCTATCAGGAATGCTATTGCGGTTATTAACCCAGCACCGCTGGCAGTACTTCGGTACATCGGATTACTATCTTCGATACTTCTTTTCCTTGCAGATTGAAAAGTAATAAATGATATGATTCCAACAATGATGAGAATTATAAATAACATGAAAACCTCCTTTTAATTTATTATATTTGTACCAAAATAGTTAAAATTACTGACTTCTGCAATATAAAAAATTGAGTTATATTCAAAACGTGTGTAAACTATAAATTGTAAAAAAAGCGGCGTATC
>CAYTID010000149.1:0-2218 GCA_964437735.1 uncultured Ignavibacteriaceae bacterium
CTGGGTAGATTTTACTGCAGGCAAAATCGAATTTGAGGGAAAACCAGCCTCAATTGGTACTGCTGTAGATATCACTGAACGCGTTAACTCAGAAATAGAACTGCGTAATAGCGAAGAAAAATATCGGAGTATATTTGAAAACATTCAGGATGTGTATTATGAAACATCACTCGATGGGACAATAATTGAAATAAGTCCCTCGATAAAAACTGTTTCAAAAGGGCTTTATTCAGCACAAGTCCTTATCGGTAAATCAATGATTGATTATTATATTAATTTTGAACAGAGGCAAAATTTGTTATCGAAACTCATGCAAAATAGGGTGGTTACAGATTTTGAAATTGACTTGAAAAATCGAGATGGTTCGATTATTAATTGCTCTATTAATGCAAAATTAATATTTGATATATATGGAAAACCGATAAAAATTATCGGCAGTATGCACGATATTTCCGAAAGAAAGAGAACAGAAGAAAAACTTAGGAAAAGCGAAGCACAGTATCGCAGCTTTTTTGAGGAAGACTTAACAGGTGATTTTATTTCGACAGTAGATGGTAAGTTGTTGTCCTGTAATCCAGCATTTCTACGAATATTCGGTTTTTCATCAATGGAAGATGCATTACAAACAGATATAAAAAAACTGTATATGGATGAACAACAACGAGAACAATTTGTTATACTGCTATCAGAGAAAAAAAGATTAGAGAATTATGAGATAGAACTTCGCCGAATTGATGGCAAATCTGTATTTATAATTGAAAACATAATCGGTAGATTCGATGACAATGGTAAATTAAATCAATTACAAGGATATGTTTTCGATATAACAGATAGGAAACTTGCCGAATTAGCAAGCAAAAAAGCAGAGGAAGAAAAGAAAAAGGTCGAATTACAACTTCAGCAAGCTCAAAAATTAGAAAGCCTAGGAACGCTTGCATCCGGTATCGCTCATGATTTTAATAATATTCTCGGCATAATTATTCTGCACACTACGATAGTTGGAAAAGCCTTCGATGAAAAATCAAATCTCCAAAAGAATGTTAATGCGATTATGAATGCTGGAACAAGAGGAACCGGCTTAGTGAAACAAATGCTCACATTTGCAAGGAAAACCGATGTCCTTTTTGAACCGATATTCCTTAACGATACTATAACAGAGGTTGTCAAATTGATTAGCGAAACCTTCCCTAAGATGATTTCAATCGAGGTTAACACTGAAAAGGATTTGCCAAAAATAGAAGCGGATGCTACTCAGTTGCATCAGGTTATATTAAATCTATGCGTCAATGCTCGTGATGCTATGCCTTCAGGAGGTGTTCTCTCCATCTCTTCACAAAAAGCTATTGGTAAGGATTTAATCGAAAATAATATTAAAGCTAAATCGTCTGAATATATAATTCTAAGTATCGCTGATAATGGTTCGGGAATGGATGAAGAAACAAAACGCCGTATTTTTGAACCTTTCTTTACGACAAAAGAACGTGGAAAGGGAACTGGCTTGGGTCTTTCTCTCGTGTTTGGTATTATGGAAGCGCACAATGGATTTGTAACTGTAAAAAGTGAACTTGGAAAAGGGACAATTTTTAAGTGTTATTTTCCTGTGCTGCATAAAACTCGTGGACTCGAAGAAAAAGCTGAAACAGTGACTGAAGAAATTTCTGGCGGGACTGAGACTTTGCTTTTAATAGAAGATGAAGAGTTGTTAGCAGAAATAATGAAAGAAGTTCTTGAAGAAAATGGATATACGGTGCTTTTTGCAAGCGATAGCGAGGAAGGATTGAAATTGTACAAAGAACATTATAAGGAAATCGCAGTAGTAGTTTCTGATTTTGGATTGCCGAAATTTAGCGGAGATATATTATTTCGCAGGTTCAAGGAATTGAATCCCAAATTAAAAATGATTTTTACTAGCGGTTTCATAGAACCGGAAGTAAAAGCAGTAATTTCTAATGAGGGAGTAAGTGAATTTATTCAAAAGCCATATAATCCGGATGATATACTCAGGGCTATTCGCCGGTTGTTAAATAAGAATTAATTTAGAGAGACTTCTGAAAAATTCATTTCAAATGTTATAGCGATCCGCCGAATGCAGAGAAGCAATCTCATTGCTCAATTTTAGATAAAATCGAGATTGTCCCGTTTTGTGGGATGCCTTTGGCACTTCAGCACACAACGCCTCGCAATGACTTGAAAATTTTATTTTCAGAATTCTCTTAGA
>CAYTID010000150.1:0-2123 GCA_964437735.1 uncultured Ignavibacteriaceae bacterium
CTGAAAATCCTGATTTTTCTTCTTTGAAAATCCGTGTCCTTCGTCTTTGGCGAGTAAATACCAAACCGGCATGTTGTTTTTCTTCATAATTGCAACCATCTGTTCGGCTTCGCTTGCAGGAACGCGTGGATCGTTCAACCCTTGAATAATGAACATCGGCTTTGTAATTTTATCGACGTTATTTATTGGAGCAATTCGTTCTAAAAACTTCCGCATTTCAGGATCACGTTCGTCGCCGTATTCAACACGTCTCAAATCTCTTCTGTAACCTTCAGTATTTTCAAGAAAGGTTACTAAATTTGACATACCTACAATGTCGATTGCACATTTGTATTTATCGGGATAGTAGGTTGCAATCGCGAGTGTCATATGTCCGCCGTAGCTTCCGCCGGTAATCAAAATTTTGTCGCCATCCAAATCGGGATGTCCTTTTATCCAATCCAATAACGCATCAATATCTTTGTAAGAATCTTCGCGCAGAAATCCGTTATCAAGTTTCAGGAAAGTTTTTCCGTAACCCGAAGATCCGCGGATATTCGGAAAAAGTAAGGCAACCCCCATTTCATTCAGATAATAATTATTCCGACCGAGAAAAGTCGGTTGAAACTGAGATTCCGGTCCGCCGTGAATATTAATAATTACCGGTCGTTTCCCTGTAAATTTTGCAGGCGGTTTATATAAAAATCCCGATATCATTTTCCCGTCAAACGATTTCCATTCTACTAAATCAGGTTCTGAAAAATTCCCGACGTTAAGCCCGCCTGTCTCACTGAATGTCCAGCGTTCTAATTTCCCTGACTTTATATTTATTGAATACACGTCAGTCGAAGAACGAGCATGACTCAAACTAAAACCGATATGCACGCCGTCATTGTGCCAACGGGTTCTATTCATAACTCCGGTCGGAATTTTTGGGAGTTGTAACTCATTGTTCGTCCGAATATTTATAACCCTAAGAACATTAATCCCGTTTTCGTTGGATACAAAAGCGATATGCTTGCCGTCTCGCGACAAGCCGAAACTCTCGATATCCCAGTTAATATGTTCAGTCAGGAAGTTGTATTTTTTTAATTTTAAATCGTAATAAGCTAATCTTTGAAATTCAGAATTAAGGTCAGTCGTGATGTAAATTCCTTTGCCGTCTTTACTGAATTGTCCGTCGCCGTATGAAACCTGATCGCCATCATTTTTTGGTGTTAACAGAGTTTTTTCTCCGGTGTTTGAATCGAAAAGCCAGAAGTAACTTTCGTTTATTGAAATTCCCTCTTTAACTAAAATCAATTTCCCGTCGGGCGAACAATCGAGAACCTCCCAACCTCCTCCGGTTAACTCTGCGACAATAATATCAGTAGATGGATCGGAGGGGTTGATCTTGTACAAGTCAACATCTTTGCCATTCCTTCGGGTTGAAGTATATGCCATCATAGTCCCGTCTTCCGACCACACACCTATACTATTTTTTGATTTGCCGTCAGTCAGGAGTGTAATGTTACCTGATTCGATATCGAAGCGGTAATTTTGAAACCATTCGCCGCCTCCGACATCTTTAGTGAAAACAAAATAATCGCCTTGTTTCGGATTAAAGGATGCGCCGCCGATACGTTCCGGAAAAAATGTCAACTGAGTTCTCGCGCCCCCCGGAAATTTTATATGGTGAATCTGTGCAGCATCTCCAAACCTTGTTGAAATCAGCATCTCTAACTTCATCGGATGCCAGCTTGCAAAACCTGCTGATCTGAATTCAGTATACCTGCCAACTTGTTCGGCAATTGATTTTGGAATTTGAGGAATACCATCGGCAACAAGGTTATCTCCCGGCGTGATATATACCGGAGCCTGAGAAAATAATAATGAAGAAAAAAGGATTAAGACAAATAATGAATTGAATATTTTTTTCATGACGTCTCGTTTTAATATTAACTTGATACAAATCTACTAAAATAAAAACAATTAAAAAAGCCGTTCCTTTTCGCAACATCGGGAAGAGGATCGACTGTTTTTATTTAGCCGGTACGACGGACTTTTAGTCTGTCGGGCAAGCTTTTAATCTGTCAGACCCACTTTATAATTCGACACGCTACCGGTACGATAGACTTTAGTCTGTCGAGAAAGCTTGACGCTTC
>CAYTID010000151.1:0-2086 GCA_964437735.1 uncultured Ignavibacteriaceae bacterium
CACGGGCATCTGCCCCGTCTGCAATAGACCCATTTTTAATGATTCTTAACTTAACATAGCAGTATTAAGGATTAAGTGATATGAAAGAAAGGGGAATAACGATGGGAAGATTATTGAGTATTGACCCAAGACTTTATGTTGTCGGCGGAATATTTTCATCAGCGATTGCGCAAATAGCCTTGAAACGCGCGGGGATATGCGATTATTCTGCCAAGGGCTGGCTGGGATATTTTCTTCTGAGCATTACATGCTATGGGATAGCCTTCGTTTGTTATTATGTCGCCTTACGGAGATTCGATATAAGCACTATACAGCCCATCATGATGGTAAGCATTGTTTCGCTGATAGCACTTTACGGTTTTCTTGTGGGAGAGCATTTTAGTTATTGGAAGGTGTCAGGAATTGTAATCGCTGCATTTTCAATTATTCTGATTTCCAAATAATAAATAATATTTGGCGTGTATGGGCGATAATCTGGCAAATAATTTGGATTTAATGTATACTAAAAATAGTGGCGGAGGCTCGGCAGCGACTTCAAGAATAAAACACGTTTTTTCAATTGATTTAGAATCATGGGTGCATTTTCATATTGATATTTTTGGGTATAAAAATGAAGAATATTGTACGTCCGCCGGAAGAAAAAAAATAGATAATCAGTTTACATCGGGGGCGATAGATAATTTGCTCAGGCTTCTGAATAAATGCAGCACAAAGGCTACTTTTTTTGTGTTGGGGGAGATATTTGAATGGTATCCGGAATCTATTGACAAAATCAAAGAGGCTGGGCACGAAATTGGATTTCATACCTATGATCATCAGATCTTAAAGGACCCTCATATTCTGGAAGACCAATTGAAAAGGTCGAGAGAATTCCTTTTGAGATATAGGCCAAGAGGATTCCGGGCGCCTCAAATATACCTAACAGAGGATTCAGCGGGAGTGCTTAAAGATTGGGGTTTTGAATACTCATCGTCAAGTTATGGTGATTACGCAAGGAGGAGAAAAATAAGAAATATTGAAGAAATTCCGGTGTCAAGCTTTGAGTTTAGGCACTTTTCAGGCGCAGCTATTTCCGTGCCAAGCCAATTGAAAGCAAGAATGCTATTCAGAGAAATTCCATTCGGAAGTGGCTTATTTCTCAGCGTTTTCCAGTCAAAAATATCTTATTTTATTATAAAAATGGAAAGAAATGGGAAACCTGCGATCCTATTTATTCATCCATGGCAGGTTTACAGAACTGAGGAGATGGCTTCTATAAAGTACAAAACCAAAATACTCACAAAAAGGCCATCGGCGTTACCTTATACGTTATCAATAAAAACGAGTTTAGAAAGAATTCTAAATAGGCACAAATTTACGTCCTTCGAGGAGATGAAAGATGAAAATTGAAAAATATTGGAATGAGAAAATTATTGAGTGGGAAGATTCAATGATTGGAAGGAGAAACGTTCCTTTTATTGAAAAAATCGCATCATTTTTTCGAAAACCGCTAAAGTACAGGTCCGAGATGTGCTGTTCCCTTATCAAACCTTTTGTAAAGGGGAAAAGAATTTTAGAACTGGGGTGTGGGTCCGGGTATTTCGCCTTGCATGTTACAAGCGAGTCATTACCGGATTCGTATATTGGGTTGGATTTTTCTGAAAGGGCTATTAATAGGGCAAATATTCTGGTAGAAGAACGATTCGGGAGAAATAATATATTTAAATTTGAGGTGTCAGACATTACGAGAGGGGACTTGCAAGAGGCAGACATTACAATTGGATTAGGATTGTTAGACTATCTACGTAAGGATGAAATTGCTAACTTGTTTGAACGATTAAACAGCAGGTTGTTTTTATTTACATATTCCGAAAAGAAGATGTCGTTGTATAGATTGTTTCACATTATTTATTTAAGAACACAAAACTGTCCAAAGCATTTTTATTTCAAAAAAAAAGATATTCTGGAGTGCTGTAGAAAAAAGTTTCCGGATGTATATTTTGTGAATGATTTTAGATTGTCTTTCGGGTGCATTATTCATAATTTAAATATATCATCAACCCAAAAAAAGCGAAAACTTCACAGCAGATGAGGTGCTCATTAGGCT
>CAYTID010000152.1:0-2074 GCA_964437735.1 uncultured Ignavibacteriaceae bacterium
TAATGATTTATCGGGACGGGCTTTCATCTGGACAGTTGTATGCAAACGAGTATGTGAAAGATAAGATAATCTGGGCTGCTACCGTGCAACTTTGGTCTGGTCATAGGCAATATTATTGTTCAAGTCAGGATTGCCTTGGTGGACTATTTAATTTCATAGCAGCCTATCTCGATGGTGCTTGGGAAGAATACAAGAGTGTTATCCAAAAGAAGAATAAACCAGATTTTATGGGCATGGTTGGCTATTTTAATTCTATCGATGCAGGACGTATTATTGGTGATGAAGTAATGGCCCCAAAGGATACAAGCAGGAAGGTTTATACTCCTGATGTTCCTCTTGATTGGGGAAATCCGTTTGATCCGAAAGGATCTCCGACAGAGACTCTTTGGTGGTTAAAAATTTTTGATTATCAAAGTCCTGTACGAGGAGCAGAATACAACAAAATATATTACTTTGACAAAACAGCAAATTTTGTCATTCATTCAGACAACCAACGCAGTTATTGGGTATCACAATGTGAGCAACACGAACAATGCAAAAAGAACAAACCAAAATAATCTAACAGCCTATGTTTTTTGAACTTTTTGCTCAAATTAATACAGACAGTCTCAAAAAGGCGATATGTTTCCTGCATAATCTGCGCAAATCTGTAACAATAGGCCAGCAATTTGGGCCAGGCCATGGAGGGTATTTTTCGATGAAGAAAAAAATTTTAGGCAAATTTTCGGTAACACAATACTTTTTATTATTTTTATTTGTAACAGGCTGTAGTGGTGTTCATGGCCTAAAGCCGGAAATAAATACAATCACGCCAACTCGCACAATGGCTTTCCAAACTACTCCTTTAGTTTCCGATACTATTACACCAACGTTATCTCCTGTTTCTTTTACCTACAAAAAGACTTGCTTACCTAGCATAACGATTTCAGAAATGGAAGACATGACAGGTGGCCTAATAATAAGTGAGGTCGAACTAAATCCGCAAAAGGAAAATATCATGCTCATAGATGTATCAAATAACACCATCACTAATATGTTTGGTAAAAACGATAAGGTAAACGGGATAAGAGTATCGCCAGATAATACATGGATTACCTATGCATTAATTTCTAGCGCCCAGACTACAGTTTCATATACATTAGTGTTTAGGAATATGGTCACAAGTGAGGTGATAGAAATACCATGGAATCACAGTTGGAGTTTATCCGGAATAATTGGATGGAATAATCAGCAAGACATATTGATTCAGACGAATATTAAAGATACCAAATCTGCCGTAAAGGTTAACTTTTTTACCAAAGAAGCCTTGTCCATTCCAATGATATTTCCAAATCAAGTTATAAAATGGCAGCACAGGAATTTATTTTTAGCTAAATATAACCCATCATTTGAGTATGTTGTTTATCCATCATCCTTGGGCGGTGAAGATGGGTATTTGTTGATAAACACAATAACGTCAGAAAAAATTTCTTTTATTCCATCGCCAACCCTGATGACATTCAGTTCACCAACCTGGAATCATTCGGGAAATGGATTCTTGGTTAGCCAGAAGACCTTTAATGAAAATTATACTTTTGAGCTAATCTATGGGACTGTATCTGGAGAAGTAATTCAGATAACTAGTCTGAGTAATATCATGGACGCTTTCTATATTAGGGATATGGTCTGGTCTCCTAATGATGATTATGTGGCATTGGTAATTAACGATGTTACGGATATAAATAATCAATCGGGAAAATTGCTCATATTAGATATGGTTAATAGGGAAATTCTTGATTTTTGTGTTAATGTAGACTATTCAAACTGGGATGGGGAATTTTCAGATGCTAACTCGCCTGTTTGGTCTCCAGATGGGAAAATACTAGCTGTGGAAGAACAATTTCATCTTGGAGAAAATAAAGTATTTTTTATAAATTTATCGAAAATGAAAGTTGCGGTTATGGAAAATAAAAAGATTCTTGGCTGGGTCAACATAGCCAAATAGTAAATTTCAACCATATGGAGATATTTAGATCATCCGTGGCGATGCCCTATCGAATGGTACCAAGCGCTACAATACCGCCGGATTCCTGCT
>CAYTID010000153.1:0-2064 GCA_964437735.1 uncultured Ignavibacteriaceae bacterium
AATCTATCACGCACGATGATTTTTGATAGTCCCCCATATTGCAGGCTTGCCCGCCAATCTTTGTGGTGGGCTTGCCCGCCAATCTTTGTGGTGGGCTTGCCCGCCGAGCTTTGTGGCGGAATCATTAATAGTTATAAGCTAATTATTATTTCAAATAATTTAACTTAATAAAATTATTAACTTTACATGTTATGTAATGGTTTAAGTGAAAAATATATAAATAGTAAAAACAATAGAGTTTGATTGATAAGAATAATAAAATGTCAATTTCATTTTTGAATAATTAAAAGCTAAGATGAAAAAAAACGAAAAAAACGAACTTATATCTATAGGTACAGATCTTGGAGAAATTGCCCTCGACAGCATATTAAAAGATGGATTATTTAAGGATATTCCATTTCTCAGTATTGGAATATCAGTCGATAGATTGATGCAATCTGCATCAGACAGGATTTTGCTTGCGAAAATTATTCAATTTATTAATGACCTTAATCTAAAAAGTCAGCAAGAAATTGATGAATTCAAGTATAAGTATTTAGCAGATAAAGATTACAAAAACATTGGCTCAAAAATATTATTAGCTTTGAATCTAGCGGATAATGAATTAAAGATTAAATGGTTAGCAAAGAGTTTAAGGCTTTTCATTGATAAAAAAATATCAAAGAATGAATTCCAAAGAATATCATCAATAGTAAACCGTGCATACGTCGAAGATGTACGAAACATTACTGTTTTTGATTTAAGGTCAGAGATTACCGCAGAAAATGATTTAATTGATACCTATATTTTAGATCATCTTTTTTCAATTGGACTACTTGAAAGTCATGGATTTGATGGTGGAGATGCATCAGGCAAGGATTCTGGAACTATATATGCATTGAATAAATTTGGTAAATTGATAAAAGAAAAAATAATATAATTCCTAACAATGAAATCGATAAAATATTTAAAAACGCTTATAACAAGTGGTTCAAGCTGACGCGATCAGCGTTCTACAAAATTAATGGCTGGTGGTGGGTTTCAGTTTTCATTACATAAAATTTAGTATCTCGAGACTTCTGAATAATCTCAGTGAGAAGTCACTGCGAGAAGCGCAGCGACGAAGCAGTCTCAAAATCTAGTCAAAAAGTGAGATTTAAATTATGAGCCCTATTTCAAATATACTTAATTCAATAGGCAACACTCCCCTGATCGAACTGCGTAATGTTGTTCCGGAGGATTCCGCGCGGGTACTTGTAAAATTGGAAAGCCACAACCCGACAGGTAGTATGAAAGACCGGATGGCGCTTGCTGTTATCACAGGAGCCGTCTCTCGAGGTGCGCTGTTACCCGGAGGAACTGTTGTAGAATATACAGGCGGAAGTACAGGTACTTCTCTCGCCTTTGTTTGCCCGGCTATGGGGTATCATTTATCAATTGTAACATCCGATGCTTTCAGCCGGGAGAAGCGTGATCATATGCGAGCGCTCGGAGCCACAGTATTAGAAATCCCAAGTAACGGCGGACGCACAACTAAAGAACTCATCCAACGAATGATTGCCAAAGCAAAGGAGCTGAGCGCCGCCCCTGATTCTTTTTTCGTGGATCAATTCAACAATCCCGATGCAGCCTCAGGTTATGAACCGATGGCTGAAGAAATCTGGAGTCAGTCGGATCAAAAAGTAGAGGCTTTCGTCCAATCGGTCGGTACTGCGCAGTGCATCACAGGTGTTGCCCGCGCTTTACGTAAACTAAATAGTTCAGTTCATATAACTGCTGTCGAACCGAGTGAATCACCTGTTCTTTCAGGAGGAGCACCGGGGCCCCACAAGATTGAAGGTATAGGGCCTGGATTCATTTCGCCAATGTGGAGTAATGACCTAGTTGATGAAATAATTCAGATTTCTACAATTGATGCGAAAGATATGGTGAGACGTCTGGCGAGAGAAGAGGCGCTATTCGCAGGGACATCAACCGGAGCCAATGTTTTGGCAGCCATTCGGGTTGCTACTCGTCTGGGTCGCGGTCATACTGTCGCTACTGTGGCGTGTGATTCAGGTTTGAAATATCTGTCGACCGATTTAT
>CAYTID010000154.1:0-1970 GCA_964437735.1 uncultured Ignavibacteriaceae bacterium
GAACTCGCATGCCCTTTCGGGCGCCACCCCCTCAAGATGGTGTGTCTGCCAGTTTCACCACTCGCGCAATATTAATAAAAATGCAAAATCAAAAATGCCCCAAAATATTAAATTATTCAATTTTTCATTTTTAATTTTGCACCTATTTTGTGAGCTCGGGTGGGATCGAACCACCGACCCTCTGCTTAAAAGGCAGATGCTCTTCCCCTGAGCTACGAGCCCTTCAAAATTTGCGTAGTAATATAAGAAAATTTTTAAATTATAACAAGGATTTCAGTAAATATTAATTGCTTGGGGGAGGATTTTCTTTCGATTCATCCCGCTTTTTGTATAAAATACCTAGCGGTATTAAAACACAATAGCCGATTAACAATAATATCGGGGCAACGACCAATGGTCCGAAACCTTTCACCGTGAGTTCTGATAGTGCCAAATATCCTGCAATTATAAACAAAATACCTAAGCCGAGAATTATGTAATTTATTCTCTCTAAAGGAAAAATTACATCGGCTTTCTTAATTGATTTTCCTCTGACTACTTTTGACATTTCAAGCCTTTATAAAAATTTATGTGTAAATTTAACAATTTTAATGTCAAAAACAAAAATTATATTGCAGTAATAATACCATCCTGAATTCGAAAAACTCTGTCGGATGTTTCTGCTAACTTCTCATTATGGGTTGCTATAATAAAAGTCTGATCGAGACTTTTATTCAATTCCTTAATCAGCAACATCAATTCGGTGGCTGTCTGAGTATCCAGGTTACCAGTCGGTTCATCGGCAAAAACAACTGCGGGATTATTTACAATAGCTCTGGCTATGCCAACCCTTTGCTGTTCGCCACCCGATAATTCACCCGGTTTGTGTTCTGAGCGATCAGTCATTCCGACTAAGCCCAGAAATTTTCCTGCATTTTCTAACGATTTTGAAAATGAATTACCCAAAATCAATTGCGGTATAGCAACATTTTCGAGGGTTGTAAATTCAGAAAGCAAATGATGAAATTGGAAAACAAAGCCGATTTGTTTTGTTCTTAGAGACGATAGCTTTTCGTCCCCGAGATCAGCTATATTTTGATCGCCCCAGAATACTTCACCTTGAGTTCCTTTATCAAGTCCACCTAAAATATGGAGCAATGTACTTTTCCCCGCTCCCGATGCACCGATTATCGAAACTATCTCGCCCCGGAATATTTCGAGATTTATACCTTTTAAAACATGCAAGCCAACCGGATCTTCGCGATTCACAAAAAATTTTTTATGAACATCTCTACATTTCAAAATTATTTTCGATTCTCTCATAATTTTATTCCCACCTTATTGATTCCATTGGAACTAATTTGGAAGCTCGTCGTGCCGGATAATATGATGCCATTAACGATAACAACATCGATACAGCACTTACGGATAAAAAATCCATGATTTGTATCTCTACCGGAATTGCGGGTATGATATAAACTGTCGGGTCTAAACTGAACAGATGAAATGTCGATTGTAAATATACAAGCAGAAGTCCAAGAATAATTCCGGATACAGTGCCGAATAATCCAATCAACAATCCCTCAAGCATAAATATTTTGACTATCCCTTTCTGAGATGCACCCATCGATTGCAGTATTCCTATATCTCTCCGTTTTTCTAAAACCGTCATATGCAATGACCCAAGCATATTAAAACTTGCAACTAATATTATCAAACTTAATAATATGTATGATATCCATCGTTCAATCTTCATCATTGAATATAAATCGGCGTGTAAATCATACCAGGTAGATATTTCAAATTCAGAACCTAATTCAGAAATTAATTTTTCTTTTGTAACATCCGATTTATCAAAATCATGGAGCCGTAAATCTATACCGGAATATTTTTCTGATTTTTCAAACAATATTTTTGCAGACGGTAATGAAACGAACGCATAATTTGCATCGTATTCTTTATTATTTGATTCGTATATCCCGACAACCTTA
>CAYTID010000155.1:0-1797 GCA_964437735.1 uncultured Ignavibacteriaceae bacterium
GGGATCAATAAATCCATTCTTTTATTGAAGCAAATGGCTGCGACAGCAGTATGTCAGAGAGAAAAATTTATTGCGGTTTAATTTCGAGAAACAAAAGTTGAGAAGCTTAAAGCCCCTTGTTTTTTTCCTTTTCTATTACCTTTAAAAACTCCCTGACATTTACAACCTTCACACCTGAAGCGCTATGAGGGAAATCTTTAATATTTTTTGTGACAAGATATTCGGCATGTCCTGAGATAGCAGCAGTCAGAAATTTTTCATCGTCAGGGTCTTTGCATAGTCCATGAGGACTGCCTGTCTTTACTTTAAACGATTTTTCAAAGACAAGTTCGAGGAGTTCCTCGCTGCTTTTGTGCGGAATATTGTTATCGAAGAAATGAATAACCTTAAGATATTCTTCAAAGACCTCATGGGTTATTACAAGCTCGATTATGTCTTTTTTAAAGAGGTTTATTATCTTTGCAGCGCCTCCTTCGAGATTCAGAAGGCCGGAGATGAAAATGTTTGTATCGATAACTACCCTCAACGGGCAGCCCTTTTCCTCGCAACCTTGACAGCAGCATCAACGTCTTTTTCAGTAATACCGGTTTTCTGGGCAGCTGTGCGAACACGTGAGATCGCCTCATCAAATCTTTTCGCCCAGTCAACGGATTTATCCGTTATACGTTTCGGAATAATAACGATCCTGTTATCTTCATATTTCACGTCAACAATATCGCCTTCTTCTATATTAGCCTTCTTCCGTATCTCGGTCGGAATAGTCACCTGTGCAAATCGTTTTACCTTAACCAATGGCATCGCACAACCTCCTCTTAATATTTATAATTAATAATCTCAAAAAATAAGAGATAAGTCAAGTCTTGTGCTACTTAAATGTGACGGCGTATGACAGGGGAGATACAGAATTCGGTAAGTATGGATGTTTTCTGAGGCACTTATCAGAGCTGTTCTTGATATATTTTAATTTTTCATAATTAGTTCAGAAGCTTTTTTAGCCTTTTTCAAAAGTTCTAAAGACACATATCTTTGGTTCTGTGTAAACGCTGTTCTGCGGCCATTCTCGGATGTCAAATCATTTTCAATCGATGCCTCAAGCTGTTTTGTCTGAGGATCGTCGGGTGCTGATAACAATATTACCTTATAGCTTTCCCCTTCTTTTCGTAAACCAGATTCGATCAAGGAGTCTATTACCTTTCCTAAATTTCCTTTTTCATTTCCTTGTTTAAATTCCACTGAATCGTGGATTTCGAGAATCTTTGGAACAAGATTATGGATCTTATTTGACTTGCTGAAACATGCGATCTGCTTGACACACATAGGCATTATATTGATTGTATTCGGGCCAAGCCATTCTCGCTGGAATTACAAGCACATCATTTTTGGAAGATATTAATTCCTCTTCCATTAGCATGATTTGCAACTGGCGTAACAAGAAAGATTCTCGTTCCGAGATAACCTCGCTATCATCACTTAAAAGTTCTTTAATTGCCTGATCAAGTGATGCAAAGGATGCCCAGACCACTCGATCATCGTCAAGTTTGTTAATGTCTTTGGGTAGTGATTCATCAGGCGTCAGCACTAATAAAATTTGGCAGCCCACCTTTTCCTCCTGAAACCGTCCTAGATGCCGTTTCAGCTGGTTTATGTTGATGTCATTAGGTTTAATTTTAGTCTCAATTAAAATATGACAATTGCTTGAAATGATTGCGTCGGGTACACCGTCACCACCTTCTGATGGTTGATTTTCAAAGTGAACTAACTCAAATTCCGATTGCTCCATGATAGCTCCAAGTAAAC
>CAYTID010000156.1:0-1749 GCA_964437735.1 uncultured Ignavibacteriaceae bacterium
CTCGAATCTCGCTTGAAAGAAGCGTAAATATTTAGGTTCGTAAATCATTTTTAAACCTTTGATTTTATTTCTGTTATCGAATAATTCAATAATGGATTCAACAAGAACATCGCAATGAGATTGTGTATAAACACGACGAGGGAATGTTAGTCTCACCAACTCAAGTTTAGGATAGTAATGGTCTCCGGTTTCTTTGTTCCTGCCTGCGGACACGATCCCTCGTTCCATTGTTCTGACACCTGAATCCTGGTAGATTTCAGCTGCGAGGGTTTGTGCTGGAAATTCCGTTTGAGGTATGTGAGAAAGCATTTGTTTAGCATCGATAAAAATTGCGTGTCCACCGATAGGTTTAACAATTGGGATTTTATTTTCCAAAAATTTCTTTCCCACGTATTCAACCTGACCGATGCGAGATTTGATATAATCAAAATCAACTGCTTCTTCTATTCCGCGAGCCATCGCCTCCATGTCTCGTCCAGCCATACCACCATAAGTATGTAAACCCTCGTATACAACGACAAGATTTCTCGCTTCCTCATAAACATCGTAATCGTTGATGGCAAGGAAACCGCCGATATTGACAAGGAGATCTTTCTTTGCACTCATTGTTGCTCCGTCAGTGTAGGAACAAATTTCTTTTAATATTTCAGCAATCGATTTTTGGTTATATCCTTTTTCCCGCACCTTAATGAAGTAAGCGTTTTCAATTACTCGTGTTGCATCGAGTATAATTTTGATATTGTTTTTCGAGGTTAAGTCACGTAGATCTTTTAGGTTTTCTATAGAAAATGGTTGGCCTCCTGCCATGTTCACAGTTCCGGCTAAACTTACATACGGTATTTTATCTGAACCCACTTTTTTTATTAAATTTTCTAATTTTTCTAAATTAATATTTCCTTTAAATTGATGTGTACTATCTGGATCGTGTGCCTCATCAATAACAACATCAACAAATGTTCCTCCGGCTAGTTCTTGATGTAGTCGGGTAGTTGTGAAGTACATATTTCCGGGAATATAATCGCCACCCTTAATTAGTATTTGTGAAATAATATTTTCAGCTCCACGCCCTTGATGAGTAGGTACAAGATACTTGTAACCATAAAATTTTTGTACAATTTCTTCCAGTCGATAGAAATTTTTGCTGCCGGCATACGCTTCATCGCCAAGCATCATTCCTGCCCACTGGTATTCGCTCATTGCGTTGGTGCCGCTATCCGTTAACAGATCGATGTAAACATCTTCGGATTTTAATAAAAAAGTATTATAACCAGCATCTTGTATTGCTTGTTTACGGTATGCATAGGTAGTCATTTTTAGTGGTTCGACCATTTTAATTTTAAACGGTTCAGCCCACGCCCTTTCCCTCGGTTTCATATCAAATTGTCTCCTTAAATTAAAAATAAAATGAAAAATTTAATGATAAATATAGAAAAAAAATGAATTGATAACAAAAAATATTTTTAAAAAAATTTGGATTTTTTAAAAAATATACTTATTATTAGCCCGCTAATAAAACACTTTATTAGCGCTAATAAAAAAAACATACTAACTCTTGACTTAAATGAAAAAAGTTTGTATATTATTAGCCCAATAAAAAAGAAGATTTTTGTTCTTTGAAATAGTGTGTACGGCTCTATGTCAACTTTGTTAGGAATCAAACCTATTAAAAATAAATAAATTAACTCGAGGTTATAAAGTTTAACTTTACAACGAAGAGTTTGATCCTGGCTCAGGACGAACGCTGGCGGC
>CAYTID010000157.1:0-1724 GCA_964437735.1 uncultured Ignavibacteriaceae bacterium
GATGAGGTTATATAAGTTTATCGCTCTTTGGGTGTCCCAGTGACGAAGTCGGGAGCTCCCATGGTATGTATTTTTTCATGGCATTTTTTTATTACCGCAAATACTTCGTCCCACTCACCTTCGATATTTGTGCCGTTGGCGTGAAGCTGGTATGCAAGCTTTGAATCTTTCAGAATTATTTCACAAGCAGCCACATATTTCGAAAGCGATACTCCGACACCTATCGGAATCACGGTAAACTCTGCTATTACATTCATTGTTTCACCTTTCATTTCTTAATAAACGTTCCGTTTTGATACTCCTCAAAAGCCAACTTAAGCTCCGCCTGTGTGTTCATAACTATGGGGCCATACCATGCTACAGGTTCGTTGAGAGGTTTACCGGAAACAAGTAAAAATCTTACAGGCTCTTTTTCCGTAGCGATCTTTATTTCAGATCCGTTATCATAAATAACCAAATTTTCCTGCTCTATCAGGCAGTTCCTCATTAAATCAAAATATCCTTTCCCTCCGATAACATAAGCAAATGCGGTGTGCCCATCTTTTATGTGGTAAGAAAATTCAGATTCTGCCGGCACGGAAATATCAAGAAGTTCAGGATCTATCACAATATCCTGAACTGGACCCCGAGTCCCCTGAAAATTTCCGCAAATTATTTTTATTATCGTTCCGTCTTCGAGTATTAACACAGGAATCATGTTTGCTGTTAAATCCCTGTATTTCGGTTCTGTCATTTTTTGGGAAGCAGGTAAATTCGCCCAAAGTTGAAAGCCCCAAACCTTGCCTTCGCTGTCCCCTTTCGGCATTTCCTGATGAATTATTCCGCTTCCGGCAGTCATCCACTGAACATCCCCGGCATTAATTATTCCTTTGTTCCCAAGGCTGTCCGCATGCTCGACCGATCCTTCTAACAGATAAGTTATCGTTTCTATTCCCCTGTGAGGATGCCATGGAAATCCCTTTATATAATCCTGAGGAACCGATGAGTGAAAATTATCCAGTAGCAAAAACGGATCAAGTGTATTCACTTCGGAAAAGCCAAAAACTCTTTTTAAATGTACTCCTGCACCTTCAATAACATGCTTGCCTTTCAATACTTTTTTGATTTTTCTTAATTTATGTTCCACTAACACAGATACAATTATTAAAAAAGAATTTGTTGCGAGCAATCGCTATAGTCGCAACAGATATTGCACACCCGTTTATATGCTTGAAAATTATTTAGTTTGATGAAGGCGGATAAGAAATTTTCTTTTACAGGTTCTTCCCTAAGAAGGTCTGTGCTTAAATATTTTTTATTATCATCAGGGAAAACCGTTACAACCACCGCATCATCTCCCAATTCATTTTGTATCATTAAAGCGCCGATGAAATTCGCTCCTGATGAAATGCCGACAGCAAGTCCAAGCTCGGAAGCGAGCATCTGAGACATTAAAATCGCATCGCCGTCGTGAACGCTTATTACCTTTTCAAGCTCATCCAGCAGCAGAATCGGAGGGATAAATTCATCGGAAATACCCTGAATACGGTGAACACCGGTTTTATATTTTGTCGTAAGCGTGGGCGATTCGGCTGGCTCCAACGGATAAATACGCACCGAAGGATTCTGTTCCTTTAAAAATTTTCCCACTCCCATTATCGTTCCTCCTGTTCCGACTCCTGCAACAAAGGCATCCACAGCAAGAGACTTATATTTCAGTTGCCAAAAAATTTCAGGTCTGGTAT